>SKKH01000013.1 GCA_007121555.1 Gemmatimonadota bacterium
CGGGTACGGTGGGAGGCGGACTCCCGCCTGAGGGGTTTGCGGAGGGCGGGGGATCGGGTCGATCTTTCGTCACAGGCTCCCCCAGTGGCCCAAGGAGGCCCACATGTCTCCAGCGTTCCGATGCAGTCTGCGGATGGTCGCCCGCGGATGGTCGGTCCTCTTCGTCATCTTCCTCGTTGGAGTTCCGGGGTGTGGGAGCAGTGGAGGACCCCCCTCACCGGACTCCCGGGTGCTCACGGCCGAGCAGATGGGATCGACCCAGGCCGCCAACGTGATGGAGGCGATCCGCCGTGCCCGTCCCATCTGGCTGAGGGACCGCAGCCCCCGGAGTCTCGGTGCCCTGGATACCCGGATCCTCATCTACCTGAACGACGTTCCCCAGGGTCCTGCGAGAGAGGTGCTGCCCTCCATGCCTCTGGACGGAATCCACCGGATCGAATATCGGGACGCCGTCCAGGCGGGTTTGCTTCCAGGCGCGGGTTCAGGACACATCCAGGCGGCCTTCATGATCTATACGACTCCGCCCCGATGAGCCCCGGGTACTGAGCCAGAGGTCGCAGAACGGCACCCTCCGGCCGACCTTCCCCCTCAGGGTCGAATGCCCGGGGGCGCCTGATCCTGCGGGCGGCCCCCGGACGCGGGTCGAGGCTCATCGGATGGTCATGGATGCTGCGGGGAGATCCGCTGCATCTGCACATCGGGTCGATTCACGACCCGGTGGACCGGGAGGACACGGCCCTTCCGAGCCTCCGACATGAAGGCCCCGGTGATGGCGAGGGAGTTCTCGTCCTCCGGCTCCATCAGGTGGAAGATCAGGGCCGCGCCGGGCTGCGCCGCCCTCACATAGAAGCTCCCTGCCGGTAGGGTGGTTGTATCCGGCTCCAGGGACGATCGGAAGCGCTGGGGCACGTAGCCCTCGTAACCGGCGCCCGAGAGTTCGATGGCGTCGACCCGGAAGCTCTCCACCTGCCAGGTGCCCTCCTCCAGGACCCGCTCCACCTGCACCCCGTGATCCAGGAGCTCCTGAACGATGTCGTCGCGCTGGGGCTCGATCAGGTAGCCTTCAGGGCGGATCCGACCCAGGCTGACCCGGGAGCTGTCGTAGACCGGAGTCTCGACCGTGAGGATCTCACCGGAGAACTCCCACCCGTCGCCCTCGGCGGAGCGGACCCGCTCGGCCACCTGGTACTCCACGGTTCGGCTGGGTATGGGCTCCCGGAGCACGGCAATGGAATCGGCCTCGCTCCAACGGCTTCCCCGGCCCCGCATTTCGGCGGCCCCCTCCACGAACGCGTTCACGATCCGGTCGCCGTCCTCGGCCATCGCGGTGGCCAGGGCCTCCATGGCGATCCGGTGACGCCGGGCTCGGTCGTCGATCCCGATGCGAGCGTCGCGCTCCCGCAAGCTCTCGTAGAGGATGGTGGCCATGCCCTGAGACGCGGCGTAGTCGTTCAGGGTTCGGCCGTACACCGGCACATGGATCCCCACCTCCGGATCATCGGCCAGTTGTCCCAGAGTGCCGGGCGTGTGGTAGATGATGTGGGAGTAGCCCGCGCTCTCCAGCGCGTCCACGATGGCTGGGATCAGAGCTTCTCCAGCCAGGTCCTTCGTGGTAGCCGGTCCGTGGGGGTTCGTGGGGTGCCAGGTGTAGAAGTCGTATACCCGGGGCGGACCGGCCAGCTCGTGGGCGTCGACGACCACGTGGGGCCGCCACGGGACCAGGGCGCTCTGGACGATGGCCCGGGTCTCCGGGTTGTCCATGACCAGGTAGTCCCGGTTCAGGTTGTAACCGGCCCGGTTCGCCCGGGTCCCCCAGTCCCCGGACTCCCCTCCATCCGGGTTCATCTGCGGCACGAAGAGGAAAATGATCTCGTCGAGGAGGGGATTGAGGGGCCCGTCGACCAGATCCCGCGCGAATTGCAGGAGCCCCTGCATTCCCGCCGGCTCGTCGCCGTGGACCTGGCCTCCGATGAAGAGGATCGGTCGGCCGGAAGCGTGAGCCTCCCAGGGTGACTTCACCGAGGGATTCCCCATGGTCACGAGGTGGAGGGGGCGACCCTCCCGGCTCATTCCGATCGTCTGCATCTGGACGGCGGACGATCGAGCGGTCAGGTCCTCGAAGAAACTCACCACCTCCTCGTGGGGGGTGATGGATTCCAGTGGGCTGGCCCCGATCGCCTCGGCGGAAGCCCCCTGCCGGGCTGCAAGCCGGGAGGGCGGACGGGGGTGGTCCAGCCAGCGGGGAGCACCTCGGTGGTCGACTGCCGTCATCACCTCCGTGGGAGCCTCCGGGAGGGCTTGGAGGCGATGGACCGAATGCCGCGTGCCCGAGCGCTCTTCCGTGGTGAACCATCCCATGGAGGAGAGGGAGTTCCCATCCTCCGGCTCGAGGAGATGGGCGATGATCCGGGCTTCGGGCTGGTCCATGCGCACGACGAACGAGCCGGCCCGGGCCTCGATGCTCTCTTCCTCCACCGTGGTGGTGAAGTGACGGGTCACGTAACCCTCGTAGGGAGTGGAGTCCCGATCGACCGCTTCGATGTGATAGCTCTCTCCGGGGACGCGGGTGTCGCTGAGCAGGCGCTCCACCTGAATGCCGTGGAGGGAGAGGTGACGGGCGGCTTCCTCCCGGTGAGGTTCGATGAGGTAGGCCACCGGCCGCACCCGACCCATCGTCACCACGGTACTGTCCAGGAGAGGAACCGGGAACTCCAGGGTGTCGCCGTCGATGAGGACCCGGTAGTCCAGGGTCTGGCTCGAGACCTGCTCCAACTCGATGGCGATGGAATCCGCCGGATCCCAGCGGCTGCCCCTCCGGACCAGCTCCGTCCGCTCCTCTCCTACGGTCCGCACCACCGTGGCGGAATGGTCTGCCACATATTCCGCCATGGCCCGGAGCGCCACGTGCTGGCGGTGGATCCGGTCCTCCAGGCCGAGTCGCGCATCCCGGGGCCGCATGCTCTCATAGAGGATGGTGGCGCCGGCCTGCGCGCCCCCGTACGAAGAAAGGGCGCGGGCGCCGTAGCTGCCTGCCGAGACCCCCTGTGACGGATTCTCGGCCAGCCCCGAAGGCACGCGGTGATAGGGGAAGTGGGAGAAGCCCGCCGTCTCCACGGCCTCGATGATGGCGGGAACGATCCCGTCCCGGGTCAGGTCGTATGCCAGAGTCGGGCCGGCGATGTCCCGGGGGAAGCTCGTGTAGAAATCGTAGATCCGGGGCGGGCCCACCAGCTCGTGGGCGTCCACCACCACGTGCGGCCGCCACGGGGCGATGACCTGTGACACGAAGGCTCGGGTCTCGGGATTCACCAGTCGGAGATAGTCCCGGTTCACGTTCCGGTTCCGGGTGTTGTTCCGGGTGCCCCAGTCCCCTGAGGCGCCGCCGTCGGGATTCAGTTCCGGGGAGATGACGAAGACCACGTTGTCGAGGAGATGGTTCAGGTCACCTCCCACCAGGTCCCGGGCCAGCAGCATGATCCCCTCCTTGCCGGCCGGTTCGTCGCCGTGGACCAGTCCGTTGATCAACACGATGGCCTTCCCGGAGGCATGGGCCTCCCAGGGGTCCGCGAATCCTGAACGGGAGACGACCACCTCCAGAAGAGGGCGTCCCTCGGGGCTTCGCCCGAACTCCCGGATTCGCACCTGGTCGGAGTGGGCCGTGAGGCTCCGATAGAACTCTACCATGGACTCGTGGGAAGTGATCTCCTGCCAGTTCGTGGCCTCCGCGTGGGTACGGAGCTCCAGCATCGCGTCCGCGCTCCGCACCTGGGCATCGGCTCCGATGGGAAGGGTGAGGAGAAGGAAGGTCGCGGGGATGAACAGCCAACGAGGGAGAGCAAATCTTGTCATCTTCTGGGCTTGGACCTCGGGTCACGGGGTCAAACGGGAGCACAGGACCAATTGCACCGGGCCCGCTCCGATTTGGAAGGGAAGCCTGCAAGGTAGGGGGGGAGCGTGTTCGAGGCCATGCATGTGTGCGTGGACATGTGTGCGCGGAGATGAGTCCGGCGGTCAGACGACCCACGCACTCCGCCGATCCGCACCTCGCTGTAGGGACCGTGGACGGCGGGTCGCGGACGGTTCTTGGTCCCCTGCACGTGGGAGGGTTATCTTTTCCACCGATCTTCGGTGCCCATGGAGACGGTGCGACGCCCGCGTGAAGGGTCTGGGCGTTCGCCATCGGTGAGCGCTGAGTTCGAGGGGCCATAGCTCAGTTGGGAGAGCGCCTGCTTTGCAAGCAGGAGGTCGCCGGTTCGATCCCGGCTGGCTCCATTTCCCCACAAGACAAAGCCCCACCTGTACTTCGAGGCAGGTGGGGCTCTTTGTGTCGGACCACGATCCCGAGCCCACGTCGGGGTCCTCCGGCCTCAAGCCACCGAATCTCCGAAACGCCGAGGTGGTTCAGTGCGCACGGGGCCGGGGCTGATGGGGCTGGTGAGATTTCGTTCATCATCGGCCGGAGGTGTACGCGTACCCGCTCCGCGGGCGCCGGCCTACCTCCGAACGTCCGCACGTGCAAGTGACCGCTGCCCACCATGATCCGGACCCATTCCAGGCAGGTCTCCCCTGGGGCCGGCGGGGTCCCCACCTAGGTGGCCGAGCCGTTGCCCACATTCCGTGCCCACCGGAGGCCGTGGCCTCCCATGCGTTTCTCCAGCCCGGTCTCCCCGAAGAGGATGCGCTCCACCTCCACCTGGAGGATGCCTGCGGGCTCCTCGTCGAGCTCGCATTCGCCCTCGTGCTGCCTCGGGTGCTCGATCATCCCGCCCAGGAAGTTTCTCTGGATGAAGCCGGCTCGGAAGCGCCGGTTGTGGAGGACCTCCCACCCCTGGGCCTCCAGTATCTCGACGACCGGGCGGTCCAGAACGCCATGGGACGTCCAGGCCGAGCGGGACCAGAGGGCGGGTGAAGTCCTTCAATCCATCGCCACCGGCCGGCACGTTATGAGGTGAGGTCAAGTCTCGGAGGACCGGCAGCGCCTCCGAAACGTTGGGCCACCTTTGAGGTAGTCTTCCACAGCCTTCCCATGGCGTTCTCGGCCCCATCGACGGGCCCGTTCTTGCTCATCTCCACACGAGGGGACCGACCATGCCGACGTGCGAGACCTGCGGAAACGACTACGACAAGGCCTTCCAGGTCACCATGCAGGGGAGCACCCACACCTTCGACAGCTTCGAGTGCGCCATCCACGCCCTCGCCCCCCGCTGTGCCCACTGCGACTGCCGGATCCTCGGGCACGGAGTGGAGGCCAACGGGAGCTTCTTCTGCTGCGCCCATTGCGCCGGGCGCGAGGGCATCGACGAGTTGAAGGACCGGGTCTGAGCGGAGAGCTGGTGGAAACCGGCTGAGTGAAAGACGGCCAGGGCTGTCCGCCCAGGGGGTCGTCCAGTGGAGCGACCGGTTGCCAGGGGGCCATTCCAAGCAGACGTCCCCCCCATGGAGCCATGGAGCCGCCCCACCCTCGGGGCGAGGGTGGGGGTCCCCAAACCTTCTCCCACCCCGCGGCGTCCCATGTCTGGTCCTCCGGCCCGCTCGCTCCGCCCCCCTTCGACTCGCGCCGAAGGGCGCACGTCCGTGCTCCGAAAGGCCGGAAGCCAACACGGGGTGATCACCCGCCGGAACCTCCTGGCAGCTGGCTACTCTGCAAGCACGATCACCCGTCTGGTGCGCCGGGGGATCCTGC
>SKKH01000042.1 GCA_007121555.1 Gemmatimonadota bacterium
ACCTCGAGCATGGACGAGTAACGGAGGTGACGGAGGCCGGCGACCGCGCTGGTTCTCCGGACCTCTCCGGAGCGCCGCGGTGACCGCGACGTCACCAGCCACCACCCCGGTGGTGGCTCTGGACGACCCGTCCACCATCGCTGGCGACCGGTTCGACCTGGCGGTGATCGGGGGGGGGATGCTCGGCGCCTGCGCCGCCTGGGAGGCGAGCCGCAGGGGCCTTCGTGTTCTTCTGGTCGAGGCCGGGGACTTCGGGGCCGCAACGTCGGCCAACAGCCTCAAGATCGTCCACGGGGGGCTTCGGTATCTGCAGCACCTGGATCTTCGAAGATTCAGGGAGTCCGTGACCGAGCGCTCCTTCTGGCTTCGAGCCGCGCCCCACCTCGTCGAACCTCTCCCCGTCGTCTTTCCTGCGTCTGGGCGGGGCCTGAAGAGCCTGCCGGTTCTTCGGATGGGTCTGCTCTTGAACGACCTTCTTTCCTTTCGTCGGAATCGGGGAGTGAACCAGGATCGATGGATCCCGTCGGGTCGCGTGGTCGGGCTGGATGAGCTGATGCGTCGAGTGCCTCTCTTCGAGTCCGACCCACCCCCGGGGGCCGTCCTGTTTCACGACGCTCTTTTCCGGTTCCCCGAGCGGCTCGTCCTTTCGGTCGTCGAAGCCGGCGCCCGGGCTGGGGCGTTGCCGCTGAACCACGTGCGCCTGGTCCGGGGCGGCCCGGCTCCGGATGCCGGGATCGACCTCGAACTCTTCGACGAGATCCGCGGTCGGTCCTTCACCGTCACGGTTCGCGCCGTGCTCAACGCCTGCGGGTCCAGCGTGGATGAGGTCGCCGGGCTCCTTCTCGGCTCCGAGCAGAAGGTCTCGCCGGCCTGGTCGACTGCCATCAATCTCGTGGTGGATCATCAGGGACACGATGCGGCCTTTGCCCTCCCGGCCCGAGCTCGGGGCCCCGAGGGTGGGGGGCGACAACTTTTCGTGGTGCCCTGGAGTGGACGGACCATGATCGGAACGGGCCACTACGTCGTGGATGGCCCGCCACCTCGCGATGCCGCACAGCGCGAGGCCCACAAGGAGATGGACGCCGAGCGGTTCCTCGCGGAGGTGAACGCCGCGTGGCCGGGAGGGGGCACCTTCGACAGGGACGATGTCCGCCTGGTGCACTGGGGCCTCTTGCCCTGCGAGGTCGGTTCCACCGGGGGGGACGTACGTCTCATCCGTCGGCACAGGATCGTGGAGCACGGTCCGGACGGGCTTCCGGGGGCTTTTTCACTTCTTGGAGTCAAGCTGACCACCGGGCGAGCTGCGGCCCGCGACGCGGTGGATGCCGTGAGCAAGGCGCTCGATCACCGGGCCTCAGGAGATGGGGCGGGTGAGGTGCGACTCCCCCATGCCCCCGACCGTCCACTTTCAGAGCTCCGTCCGGAGGTCGAACGGACGGCAGGCGGGCACCTGGCTCCGGATGTCGCCGATGCCTTGGCACAGGATTACGGAGAGGCCGCCCTCGAGATCGCGGAACTGGTGCAGCGTCGACCTGCGCTCGCGGAGAGAGTGGGGGGCCGCGAGTCGCCCGTGATCCTCGCCCAGTTCGTCCACGGCGTGCGCTCGGAACGGGCGCGGACCGCCCAGGACCTGGTTTGGAGGCGAACATCCCTGGGACCCCGGGGGCTCGCAACCGATTCGATCGAGCGCCGAGCGCAGGAGTTCATTGATGGCGCAGCCTGAGCCGGAGCATGGGCGCCACCGAGGTCGGTGGGTCGACGCATGCGTGCTCCTCACCCTGGCGCTCGCCGTCCGGTTCCGCGACCTCTCCTTTGCCCCGGATGTGGACGAATTCCATCACATCCTCGCCGCGCAGTCCCTCCTGAGCGAGGGCACCCTCGAGCTCTGGGGTGGTGGGACGGACTATACCCGGGGACTTCTGTTCACTCTCCTGGTGGCCGGTTCCTTCATGATCTTCGGAGTGAGCCTGGAGGCCTCCCGGATTCCCGCGATCCTGGGGGGAGGGCTCCTCGTTGCGGTCCTGTACCTCTGGGTCCGGCGACATGTGGATCGCTTGGCGGCGTGGATTGCCGCTCTTCTCCTCTGCCTCTATCCGTTCGGCATCTATCTGACCCAGGTGAGTCGGTTCTACTCCCTCCACGCCCTCTTCTTCCTCGTGGGCGTGATCCTGCTCTATCGGCTCAGCGTCGCTCCGGGGGAGTTCGGCCGACGTTCCGTTGCGTTGGGGGTCGGCGCTGTCCTCGCGCTCATGCTCTCATTCCATTTCCAGGTCACCACCGTGGTGGGGCTGGGCGGGCTTGCCCTGTGGGTCGCGGTAGCCGGGGGCCCGAGAGTCCGCGAATGGGCCTGGAAGGAGGGGAGGCTCCTTCCCCTGCTCCTCCTGGTGGGGGTCGCCACCGTCCTGGGGGTCGCATTCCTGTGGTGGACCGGGTTCGCCGGCCGGGCCCTCTTCCTCTTCCAGTACGCGGATCCCTGGGCGTTCGAGCATCGGGGGAACCTTCGGTATTACCACCGACACCTCCAGGGAGATTTCGGCCCGCTCTGGGCGCTCTTTCCGGTTCTCGTACTCGTTGCGTTGTACCGGAACCACCGACTCGGCCTCCTGTGCGCCTTCGTCTTCGGCCTCACCTTCTTCGTTCACTCGCTGGCCGCATGGAAGCACCCGCGGTACATATTCTATGTGATGCCGTTCTTCTTCGTCCTCACGGGCATCGCCATCTCGACCGGGATCCCCGTCCTGCGGCGGTGGTTCTACGAGCTCGTCTCACGGATCCCCTGGCGCCGGGTGGGGGACACGGAGGCGCCCTCCCGCCTCTGGCGGACGGCCTGGCTCGGGGCCAGCACCGTCATGACGATCTTCCTACTCCTGGGGATGGGGGCTTCCTCCGACTTCATTCGCATGATGGGGTCGGGACCCGACCCGTTGGACAGCCCCCGACCGTATCGCGGAAAAGCCGAATGGGCCCAGGCCACACCCACCCTTTCGGAGTTGTCGGCTCAGAAGGAGGTCCTCGTGAGCTACTCCCATCTGAAGCCCCCGTTCTACCTGGAACGACTGGATGTGATTCTACAGCGGAACCATCTCTATCAGGGCGCGGAGTGGCAGCCCGAGTTCACCCTCCAGCCTCAGTTGGCCCGTCCGGTGATCAGCGAAGCCGAGTCCATGGCTCGGATCGTGGTGTGTCACTCTTCCGGCATCGTGATCGGAGAGCACTTCGGGTGGCGCGATCCTGCAGGTGTCCCGAGCCGGACCGTCGAATGGATCGAAACGCACCTCGATCCCGTGGATCTGCCCGGGGAGTGGCGGCTCCTCGTCTACACCTGGGACGAAGCCACGGACCTGGGGGCCGACGCCCCCGAAAGGCCGGAGTGCGAGACCTTGCCCGTTCAGGCCGGAGTCGGGACATGAGGCGTGGAGATCCGACACGGGAACGACTCGCTCCACCGAGCGACGGCCGCCCCACGCTGAGCATCCTCATCGCCACCCGGGATCGGGCGGACGACCTCTCGAACACCCTGGAGAGCCTTCTCACCGAAGAGAATCTCACCACCGACGGATGGGAGCTCCTGGTGGTGGACAACGGATCGACGGACCATACCGCCCAGATCTGTGCCGCCTTCGAGGAGAAGTTCGGTGGTCGGATGCGCACTCTCGTGGAACCGGCCCCGGGGAAGAGCAAGGCCCTGAATGCGGGACTTCGCTCCGTACGGGGATCGGTCCTGGCGATGACCGACGACGATGTGCTCTGTGAGCCTTCGTACGTGCGATCCGCCCAGGAACTCTTCTCCGATCCGCAGATTCATTCCGCCCAGGGTCGGGTCTTCATCGACTGGGTCGGGGGTGATCCCGACCGTCTGGACCAGCTCTCCGTTCGCCTGATGAGCCTGAGGGATTTCGGAGAGGACCTCCGTCCCTGGAACGACAACCTGACGGGATGCAACATGCTCGTTCGCACGAGGGCGGCCCTCGAGGTGGGAGGCTTCGCCGAGGAACTCGGCCCCGGAGCAGCCGGCTTCGCCGACGACAGTGAGTTCTCCATCCGGCTTCGACAAGCGGGGTTTCAGGCGGTGTACGCACCCCACCCCGCCGTTCGACACCAGGTCGGCGCCGGGCGGATCACCCGGCGAGCGTTGAGGGACCGATTCGCGCGCCTTGGCCGCTCATACGCGTACTACAAGACATCGGCCCGCCCACTCTGGAGACAGGTTCTCTCGATGGGACGGGAGGCTGTGGTGGGCGAATCGGCGGCACTCCTGGACCGCTGGCGTGGGAGGCAATCCGAAGCGCTCCGGAGACAATGTGAGATCTCGCAGGGATGGGGGTTGGTCCGTGAGCGGATCCGGTTGCGTTCCGTGCCGAAGGAACACCGGCTCACCTACATGGATGGGCCGTCCGGGCAGTCCCCTGAGCGCCGTTCCTGAATTCACGGGCGGGGGCAGGTCGTGGATGACCCGACCCGATTCACAGCCGGGGCCGCTGGACGCGGAAAGGGGAAGGCCGCTGGAGGCGGCCCGAGAGGTCATGCGCGCCGGGGCGGGCCGCTGAGGGTTTCGGTGCCCTCGAGGTGGGAGCCCCGTTCCTCCAGGGGTTCCACCGGTACGAGCTCCCGATGGATTCCGGCCGGGTGTTTCACCAGGCGATCTCCAATGGCCAGGTACTCCAGATTCCCGTCGAGGAAGGCCCGGACCGCGTCGGCTGCGCTGCAGACGATGGGCTCCTCGTGCATGTTGAAGCTGGTATTGATGACGGCGGGAAGTCCGGTGAGGTCGTGGAAGGCGCTGATGATGGCGTGGAAGTCCGGATTCCGGTCCTCACGCACGAGTTGAGGCCGCGCCGTGCCGTCGATGTGCACCACGCCGGCCATGCGCTCCTTCATCCAGGGAGTGCAGTCGAAGGTGATGGTCATGAACTCGGCCGGGTGCTCCGCTCCCTCCACACCTTCGAAGCAGCGGAACCGCTCTTCGTAGAGGGTGGCCGGGGCAAAGGGCATGAACTCGGTCCGCCGGAGGTTCTGGTTCAGCCAGTCGTTCACCTTCCGGTCGGTGGGTTGGTAGAGGATGGACCGGTTGCCCAGGGCCCGGGGGCCGTACTCCATCCGTCCGTTGGCCCGGGCGACCACGTAGCCCTGAGCCAGCAACCGGGCGATCTCCTCCTGGATGGGCCCTTCCAGCGGCTCCGGCTCGAGCCCGGCCTCCTCCAGCGCCTCATCGATCTCCTCCGGCGAGAGGGTCGGGCCCAGGTAGACGTCGTCCAGGGGCTCGGTCTCGCGGGTCATGGCCTGGGGAAGGACTCCCGGAACGCAGGCCGCCAGGGCCGCCCCGCCCGGAAGCCCTCCGTCGCTCATGGCCGGATGGATGAAGAGCCGGTCCACCTCGGGCAGTTCGTTCACCACCTGGTTCACCCGGACGTTGGCGAAGACCCCCCCGGCCACGGCCACATTGCCCAGTCCGGTCTCCCTGGCCCAGTAGCCCACGAACCGGCCCACCACGTCTTCGAAGTGACGCTGGATGCTGGCCGAAAGGTCCTCCTTGGTCCACCCGGCGGGGAGCTCACTCTCAATCCGGTCCAGGGCGGCGCGGAAGGCGACCCTCCCATGGTTGATGAGGC
>SKKH01000051.1 GCA_007121555.1 Gemmatimonadota bacterium
CAAGCGCCTGGAGTGAGGACTCACCAGGAGCCTGGGCTTCGGGCACGGCCTCCGCCGCCCACGGAACTCCCACCGGAGGCACCGATGGCCTCTCGGCCGACCACTCCGCCGTGGGGAGCAATCACAACGTGATCGTGGACGCCGAGGGGAACTGGTTCACGGTGCTCCACACCGGGCACGGGGGAGCCCCCGGGGTCTTCATCGACGGGGTACGGGCCGGGGGCAGCCGCTTCAGTCACAACGCCTGGACCGCGGGCCCGGGGAGGCGGATCGTGCTCCCCATCAGCGCCCTCATGATCGCGGACGAAGGCCGGCCCTGGCTTGCCATGGGCACACCGGGCTCACCGCCCCAGCCCGTGACCCAGGTGCTGGTGAACATGCTGGATTTCGAGATGGAGCCGGGCGAGGCGGCGGACGCGCCCCGCTTCTTCGCCTTCCGGGATGACTTCCGGGAGCTGGAGATGGAGTCCCGCCTCAGCGACCAGATGCGGGCCCAGCTCCGCGATGCGGGGCTCCGAATCAAGGATCTGGGTGACTACACCTGGCGAACCGGGTCCATGCAGATCATCTGGCGCGATGGGGCCACCGGACACCTTCACGGGGTGACCGATCCCCGGCGTCTGGGCGAGGTCGGCGGCTTCTGACGGGGCGCCTCATGAAGAACCTTCGTCTCCGCATGCCGAAGGGTCCGCCACCTTCGTCGGGCCGACCGCCGGGTCCGGCCTCCGAAGAGGAGGTCCGGGCCCTGGCCCGCTTTCTCCGGGACGGCCCGGTCGTGGTTCTGGCCGGGGCGGGGTGCAGCACCGAGTCGGGGATCCCGGACTACCGGGGGCCGTCGTCCAGAGGACGAGACCGACGGCCCGTCCTCTATCAGGAGTTCGTGCGCGATCCCGAGGCCCGCTCCCGCTACTGGGCCCGGAGCGCAGTGGGGTGGCCCCGGTTCACCCTGGCTCGTGCCAACGACGCCCACCGCGCGCTGGCGGAGCTGGAAGCCGGGGGGGTGGTGGCGGGGGTGATCTCCCAGAACGTGGACGGGCTCCACCAGATGGCAGGGAGCCGGAGCGTCCTGGAGCTCCACGGGTCGCTGGACCGGGTCCGGTGCCTGGAGTGCGGAGCCACCGTCTCCCGTCTCGAGGTCCAGCGTCGCCTGGAGGAGTTGAACCCCTCGTTCGGGTGGACGGACAGGGAAGCGGACGGCCGGGATGCGCCTCGCTCCCTGGCCGACGGGGACGCGGCGCTGGAACCGTCGGCCCACAGGGGGTTCCAGGTGCCCGGGTGCAGTAGGTGCGGAGGCATCCTCAAGCCCGACGTCGTCTTCTTCGGTGAGAACGTACCCCGGGAGCGGGTGGAGCGGGCCTGGGACCTCTTCGGCCGCAGCCGCTCCCTTCTCGTGGTGGGATCGTCGCTCACCGTCTACTCGGGTCGCCGGTTTGTGGACCGGGCCCGGCTCGACGGACGTCCCGTGGCCATCGTGAACGTGGGACCCACCCGGGGCGACGGCCCCGACATCCTCAAGGTCGAGGACCGGGTCGGTCGGGTCCTGCCCCGGGTGGCGGCGCTGGTAGCGAGCTGACGAGCGCCGGAAGGCTCCGGCTCACGACCCCAGGTGCTCCCTCAGAAAGGTCAGAGCCCTGGGCCAGGCCGCCTCGCTGGCCGCCCTGTTCGCTCCCTCCCTCCCGTCCTGCTGACGCAGGAACCCGTGTCCGGACCCCTCGTAGATCTCCACCTCCAGCGAGCGTCCCAGCCGCTCCAGCTCCTCCACCGCCGGATCGATGGTCACATTCACTCGGGCGTCGTCCCCTGCGTAGAGCCCGAGGAGCGGCGCCTGCACCCGGGCCAGGCTCTCGAGCTCAGGGGAACTGCCGTAGAAGATCACCCCGGCGTCCAGCGCCTCCCATTCGGTGGCCATGATGAAGGAGGCGGTCCCTCCCCAGCAGAAGCCGAGGGTGGCCACCTGATCGGTGGCGGCCGGCAGCGCCATCCCGTACTCGCCGGTGGCCTGGAGTCGTCGGTTGACCCGGGCCCGATCCAGCTCCCCCATGAGGGCTCGGGCCGCCTCGGTGTCCACCGATTCGGTCCCCCCTCCGTCCACGCCGTAGCCGGTCAGGAGATCGGGCGCCACGGCGATGAATCCATCGGCGGCCAGTTGGTCGGCCACGCCCCGGATCCAGTCGGTGAGTCCGAAGATCTCGTGGATCACCACCACGACCGGGGCCGGATCCGACCGCTCCGGATACACGACCCAGGCCCGCACGTGATCCTCCTCTCCCACCGGGACCCGAACCCATTCCCCGTGGCGCGGGGACGTCTCCAGCCGCTCGAGGGCGCCTTCCGCCCCGGGGGGAAGCGCCTGGGCGTGGAGTTCACCGACCGCGGCGACGACGAAGGTGAGCACGACGAGCCCAGTGATCATGCCAGGGATCGGGTTCCACCTCGAGTGGTTCCAGGCGGTGAGGGCGGGAAGCCGGGACCGCGTGGGCGTGGCGGTGGGGGCGGGAGTGGGGGGCATGACGCCTCCTGTTCGGAGATGGAGAAGGCTGCTGCGACGCTCGCTTCTAGTGTGGTGAGTCAGAGATTCGCCGGCATTCGTGACCCGGCGCATCCGAGGTGGCTACGTTGCTCCGGATCGCGATAGCGTTGCTATCGCTCACCATCGCGCCTTGCCACCCCGGCGCGCCGAGCCCCTCGGTCCCTCGCCGAATCTCTGACTCACCACACTCGCGAAGCCTCGGTCGTACCCCCGACGGGTGCGGTCCAGATCCCCATCTGCGACGGAGACGGGTTGCTCCAGTCTGTTCGAGGGGCGCGAAGGCTCAACCTGACAGGAAGAGCCACCAGAGGAGCCAGAGGGTCGCGGTCCAGACCAGGATGAGCGCCACGACCAGGTAGAGGAAGAAGCGGAGAGGCCGGGCCACGTATCGCTGGATGATTCGGGTGGCGTCGGCCTCGGCGTCGCTGCGCACGTCGCCGGGGAGCCGCCCCACGACCAGGCTCAGCCCCAGGGGCACGATGATGAGGTCATCCAGGATCCCCAGGACCGGGACCACCACCGGGATGAGGTCGATGGGGCTCAGGAGGTAGAGGATGAGCACGGTCCCGGCCAGCCGCCAACGGAGGGGTGTTCCCGGATGACGGATGGCGTAGGCCACCACGATGACCTCGCGCCGGAAGCGGAGGAATCGGCTCCGGATCGCGGCGAACATAGGCTTCATGGCGGTGGACGGGAAGGAGTGCGCATCTTCCCAAGCGACGCCGCGGGCCCATGCGGCGCAAGAGGGGGGACGGCACCCACAGACAGTGGGTCCCAACGGAGAGGCGGCCCCAAAAGAGAACGAGCCCGAGGGGATCGTCCCTCGGGCTCGTTCCGGAAGCTGACCAAGGAGGCGGGGCGCCTTCCGGTTCAGTTCCCGGAGCGGACCTGCTTCTCGTCCCGGTTCCGGAGGTCCGGATTCACGACCCGGACCCGGTGCCGGACGGTGGCCGGAGAGCTCCGACGCTGGAGGTGGCTGTAGTTGAGGGTCCGGTGGAATCGGCGGCTGCTGGAAGCGAGCATGCTCATGGGAATTCTCCTTCGATCTATGTTGAACCTTCAGGGTCTCGTAGGAGCGATCCGGCTCCCGGGAGAGGGGGTTGGCCCCGTCCATCCTCCCGCCCTGCAACTCCCCCTACGAAGGGCCGGCGGGAGAAGTTTCAGCGTTCCGGAAAGCGGTGGAAGAGGAAGCCTCCCGGCCCCTCGGGTGTAGAGAAAAAACCGATCATGCCAGACCACATGTGGACCGTCCCGGGTCCCTTCCAACAGACCGACCGCACCTCCATGAACCCACACCCCATCTTGATCGGCGCATTGCGCCGTCACCTCCAGTTCGAGCCAGGCTGGACCGAAGCTCCTCGCTCATGGAGCGGGATCCTGCCCTTCACGCTCACGGCGCTGCTCCTCTTCGGGTCCACTCTGGCGCCGATTCCCGCACATGGTTCGGCTGCCTCCGCGGCCTGGCCATCCACCTCGGCCAGCCCCGAGCCCTGCGAGGAGCCCATCGAATGGCGAGTCGACCAGGTGGACGAGCGTTTCGGACTCACCCGGGCAGAGGCCGAGGAAGTGGTCCGGGAGGCCGCGGAGCTCTGGAATCGAGATGCGGGTCGGGAGCTCTTCTCCCACGATCCCGACCGGGGGTTTCCCGTCATCTTCCACTTCGACGAGCGCCACGCCGAGATCCAGGAGTGGCTCCCCCGGCGGGCGGCCCTCGACGAGCTGGCCCATGAGGTGGAAGAGGAGCGGGGGGAGCTCGAGGTGCTGCGCGAGGAGTTGAGGCTCCTGCAGGGTGAACACGAGCGTCGCCTCACCACCCTGGAGCGTCGCTGGGACGCCCACGACGAGACGGTGGAGTATTGGGAGGATCGGGGCACCATGCCTCGGGACATCCAGGAGAGACTGGACCGGGAGGCCGAGGAGCTGGAGCGGGAGCGCCAGGCGGTGAACGAAAAGGGAGACCGGTTGAACGCTCTCACCCGAGAGGTGAACGAGGAGACCGATCGATTCAATGCCCGGGTGCAGGCGTACAACCAGGAGCGGAGCCGAGTCGAGGAGAACTCCCCCCTGGGGTCCATCCAGTCCGGGTTCTACCGGGAGAGCCGGAGGACGCTGGGGCGCTGGAACGTCTCGGTGGACCGTGAAATCTTCATCTATCAGTTCGACGACCGGGATCACCTGGTTCGAGTGATCGCTCATGAACTGGGTCATGCCCTGGGTCTGGAGCACGCCTCCGAGCCGGGGTCCATCATGCACGCGTCCACCCGGGGTGGCCGGGACGGAGAGGCGCTGGGTCTGACCACCGAGGACCTGGAGTTGCTCCGTAACCTCTGCCCGAACCTCTGATCCTGGGAGAGACCTCTGATCACTTCCTCACGGCCGGCTACATCGGAGCAGGTGGCCCGCCACTACGATGAGCTGGACCGGTTCTACCGGAGACTCTGGGGAGAACACCTCCATCACGGCCTCTTCGATTCCCTTGATGACGACCCCCAGGCGGCTGCGAGCCGACTTGTGGAGCTGGTGGCCGACCTGGGCGGAGTCTCCCCGGGCATGAAGGTGTGCGACGTGGGGTGCGGGTACGGGGCCACCGGTCGGATTCTGGCCGGGCGGTACGGGGCTCGCGTCACCGGGATCACCCTCTCCCGGGCCCAGCTGGACGAGGGACGGAAGAAGGTGCCTCCCGGGATGGCGTTGGAACTCGTTCAGGGGGACTGGCTGGCCGGCGGGTTCGAGCCGGAGGCCTTCGATGTGGTCGTGGCCATCGAGAGCCTGGCCCACATGACGGACAAGTCGGCCTTTTTCGCCCAGGCGGCTCGGACCCTCCGGCCGGGTGGGCGTCTGGTGGTCTGCGCCTGGGCCTGTCAGGACGAGAGCGGACGCCTGGCCCGGCGGTTCCTCCTGGAGCCCATCTGTCGGGAGGGCGCGCTTCCGGGCCTCCCGTCTGAAGCCGACTGTCGAAGGTGGCTCGCGGCCCATGGGCTGGAGCTGCTCACCGCTCAGGACCTGAGTCGTCGGGTGAGCCCCACCTGGATCGTGAGTTCCCGTCGGCTCATCCGGGCC
>SKKH01000022.1 GCA_007121555.1 Gemmatimonadota bacterium
AAAGCCCGCCAGATAGGCCTTCCCCAACCCCTCCTTCCCTTCCCTGTGAAGGACGTGGACCCGCCCCTCCCACTCGAGGGCCAACGCATCGGCCACCTCCCCGGTTCCGTCGGGAGAGGCGTCGTCCACCACCAGGACATCGATGCCCTCGGATTCCCGCAGAACTTCCGGGACGATTCGGGGCAGGTTCTCCCGCTCGTCGTAGGTGGGGATGATGACAAGGGTTCGATCGCTTCCCGGTGCGGTATCCGTGTCCATCAGGCCTCTCGGTCTCCCGTTGTGCTTTCCCTCTGATCCTCCTCGAGGGGCCTTCCCCTTCGAACGATGGTCCAGAGAGCGAATCCGCCGGCGGGGACGAGCTCCACCAGCGTCATCCAGACTCTCGCCAGTACGGCCACCCCGACGGCCGCCCCACCCAGGGACGGCCGAAGGAGTGCGATGAGCACGCCCTCCCGGACGCCGATTCCAGCCGGGGCGAAGACTGCAAGATAGCCCATGAGGTAGGCCGCACTGAAGCTGACGACCAGGAAGACCAACGATCCCTCCAGGCCCAGACCTCGAACCAGGAAGGTGAACGCCACCCCGTATCCCAGCCAGACCAGAGTGTGTAGGAGAATCCAGCGGGGACCGAAAAGAGGGCTGGGCCGCGGTGCGGTGAGGGGGTCCAGGCCGGCCAGCCGGTACGCGAAACGAAACCCTCCCCGCACCAGTGAGGGGACCGAGGCGCATCCGATGAGCAGGAGAAGGGCCGGGGCGCCGAGCCTCAGTCCCCACCCCGATCCGTCGAGCTGCCCCAGGACCGCCATCCCCACCACCGCTGCCCCCGCAAGATGGAAGACCTGGGTGAGGACCGCTGCGCCAGTGGCCAGTGTGGCCGGAATACCGGCTCTTTTCGAGAGGAGGGCCAGGCCCGCGACCTGCCAGACCTTTCCGGGGATGTAACGTCCCAGATTGGCCGTGAGGACGATCCGGAGAGATCCGAACCATCCCGGGTCATTGCCTCCCAGCTCCCGCACCATCCAACCCCACAGGCGGGCGGTCAGGGCGAAGCAGGCCAGCAGCAGGAGAGTCGAGGCCGCAATGGGAAGCGGTCTCGGATCGGGAAGGGCGGCCTCCAGGCTCAGGGCTTCTTCCAGCGTCACCCCAACCTGAGACACGATGAGCCAGGTCAGGAGAGCAGTCAAAGCGAGCTGAACCAGGAGCCGAACGGGCCCGGGCCATCTCGACGCCTTTCCCGCTGGCTCCTCATTGCGGGTCATGACCTGGAGTCCGACTCCCGTTTTCGCAGGAGGATCTCCGCCGCGACCGCTCCCAGCAACGCCAGAATCGAGAAGATCGACATCCAGAGCCCGGCCCGCAGGAGGGGCGCGTCGTACCACATTTCGACGCGATGGATGCCCTGGGGCACGGCCAGGGCCCGAAGAGTGTGATCCGCCCGCAGCACCGGCGTCTCCTCTCCATCTACCGAGGCCTTCCAGGCGGGGAGCCAGTTCTCGGAGAGGGCGACGATGGCCGGCCCATCCGTCTCCACCTCGAAGACCAGGCGGTCCGGCTCCCGCTGGATCCAGCGGACCTCGCCCCGCACGTCGCTGCCTCCTGGGTCCAGGGGAGGAGCCTCCTCCAGGACGACCTGCCGAGAGGGATCGTAACGATCTTCATCCAGAACGGTGGCCAGGGTCTGGTCCGGATCCACCACGATCGCCTCGCCCACAACCCTGGCCCGAGGGAGGGTCGGAAAGGCGTGAACGGACGAGAAGGTCCGCCCGTCCCCAAAAGCCACCCGGCTCACGGGCTGGCTTCCCTCCAGAGGGCCATACTGGGCATCGGGCCAGAGGAGGTAGCGAATGTTCAGGAGGGCCATGACGTTGGGGTGGAACCGTGCCAGGTGCTCGGGAAGCCCGCCTCCCTCCATCCCGATGAGTTCCCGGTAGCGGCCCAGGTCGTTGGGATGGTGGCCCCCTGCCAACTCCAGCCCGTGCATTCCCGGCATCACGTCCTGTCCGCCCTGGGAGAAGGAGAGCACCCGGAAGGGCTCCTCCCTTCCCTGTCGATCCAGGAGAAACCGGATGTTCTCGTCGGGCGCGGCGAAGCTGTGGTAATCCATGACCTCGAGAAACGCGGCGTTCACCCGCCACTGGTCGGCTGCGACCAGGAACGCCAGCCCCGGTACCAGGAGCACCGCCGGAAAGAACCCCCGCCCCACCGCCCACCAGAGGGCGGCCATGGCCCCCGCCAGGAGGACCGCGATCCCGAACCCCTGGCTCATGTGGGGCAGGACGTTCTCCAGGGCGGCGGCCTTGGGGCCGTCGATCCCCGGATAGAGAATCGAGGTCCAGAGCGCCGAAAGGGCTCCGGTGGCCGCCAGGATCCAGCCCAGAAGGAGCAGGGCCGCGCCTCCACCCAGCACCCGGAGCAGGGTTCGGGAACGTCCCTCGTCCAGGAGGCGGGCGCCCCGGTCTACCCCCAGACCCGCCAGGGAAGCCACGGCGAAACCGGTGATGAAGATCGCCATGGACGGAGCCCTGAAGAGGGAGATCCCGGGCACGACCTCGTAGAAGATCCGCCAGACCGGCGTGTTCGCTCCCAGAGAAAAGAGGAGCGCGACCAACCCCGTACCCGCAAAGAACCAGTGCACCGCCCCCCGTGGACCTCCCACGAAGGCCAGGCCGGCCAGCAGGAGGAGCCCCAACCCGAGGTACTCGTGGTTCAGCTTGAAGGGATTCCGGCCCCAGTACGTGTCGGTGGTCCAGTCCCGGGTCCCCGCGCTGTTGCCCACGAACTCCGGAACCGCAAGACTGACCACCTCTTCGGGATGGAGCGACCAGGACGATGAATAGGCCACGGCCTCCGGGCCCTCGGCGTCCAGGGTGGTGGCGGCGCGCCGGGAGTGGTCGGTCACATAGTCCACCGCCGGCACGAGCTGCACCGCGGTGACCCCGGCTCCCAGGACGGAGAACAACAGGAAGGCGCCGAAGGTGGAGGCCGCAGAGCTCCAACCCTGCCCCTCCCGCCGACCCAGCTGGACGCAGCGGAGGATCATGTAGGCCCCGGCCGCGCCGAACAGGAAGTACGCCATCTGGAAGTGGGTGGAAAGGATGACCAGGGCGATGATGCCGGCCATCGCGGCCAGGGGAAGCACCCCACGTCGCCCCAGGTACCATTCCATGGCCCAGAAGAGAAACGGCGTCATGGCGGTGACGAAGATCTTCCCATCATGGCCCGGGAAGACCAGGGTCACCATGTAGGGGGCCAGAAGGAAGCCAAGCCCACCCACCAGGGCCGCCCCCTTCGAAACCTCCAGCGTCCGAAGCCAGGCGTACATCCCCGCCCCGGCCAGGAAGACGTGGAGGACGAGCTTCCATCCCAGCGCCCGGTAGGTCTCCATGGTGAGGAGCAGGGCCACCGAGATCGGATGAAGGGAGTCTCCCCCGGCAAGGGATTCCAGGAAGGGCGTCCCCCCGAGGATTATGGGGTTCCAGAGAGGAAATCCGGTGGTCTGCAGGGCATCCGCGAAGAAGGCGCGGGCCATGTAGCCCAGGGCCAGAGTGTCCTGACCCACCAGCATGAGATCCGAGAAGACGAACTCCCGGAAGAGGAGAAGTGTGACCAGGGCGTAAAGACCCATGGTGGCCCACAGGGGAATCCGGTCCAGCTGATCCGCGATGCGCGTCGCGTCGCCACTCCCCCCTTTCGACCCACGGCGAGACCGGCGGTCCCGCCCCCCCCTTCTCCTGGCCTCGTCCCGGTCCCTTCCCCGTGTTCTTCGCTTCCCCATCACCCTACTCCGTGTTTCCCATGAGGACCGACGGATCGCTCCCGGCCGGGTCCAGGAGGGTCCGGTAGATTTCCAGATGCCGTTCCACCAGGCGGGCGTTGCTCCATTCCTCGACCACACGGGCCCGGGCCGCCTCTCCCTTCGCCTCGAGGGAATCGGACTCCAGAAGCTCGACCACGCCCCGGGCCAGGTCGTCGGGGTCGGCGGGCTTCACCAACCGGCCCACCGATTCGTCCACGATCTCGGGGAGTCCACCGACCCGTGTGGCCACGACTGGAAGTCCACACGCCATGCACTCGAGGGCCGCGACCGAGGTGGCCTCCATGAGCGAGGGAAAGACGGCCAGTTCCCCCGAGGAGAGTAGCCCCGGCATCTCGCTGTGGGGCCGGGATCCCAGAAATTCGATCTCTGCGCGGACCCCCAACTCCTCGGCCAGCGTCTCCAGCCGCTCCCGCTCGGGGCCGTCGCCGATCACGAGTGCCCGAACCCCGTTCACATGCTCCCGAATCCGGGGCATGGCCCGGACGAAATACTCCACTCCGTTCTTCTGGAAGAGCCGCCGGGGAACGATGATCTGACGCACCCCGGGGCGCGGCGGGCGGGCGGCCGCAACGGGCTGGAACCGTTCGGTGTCCACCCCGTTGGTCAGGGCCTCGACCTGCACGCCCGGAGCCAGGGCCATGGCGACCTCCGCGATCTCCCTACTCGCCGCCAGTGCATAGCCCGGTCGACGGACCAGACGGGAGAGCACCGACCGCCACATCGGACGGGGCGCCCGGGCCAGGAAGTGGGAGGTGTGGAAGGTCGCCACCAGGGGTCGACCGTGGGACCGCGCCGCGACCCCCGCAGGGACGATGGACGCGAAGGCCTGCGCGTGGACGATGTCAGCCCAGCCCGCCCAGCTCCGGGTTCGGGGGATCGAGGCCAGCGCGTGGGCCATCCATCCCACGGGACTCCGCGAGGGGAACCAGCTCCGGTAGACCCGAACTCCGTCCACCACCTCCTCCCGAGGAAGTCCCTTGATCGAGCGGGACGTGACGACCCGCACCTCGTGCCCCACCTCCACCATTCCACGCGCCAACTCGGCCACATGGCTCTCCAGCCCCCCGACCTCGGGGGGATAATACACGCAGTGCATCAGTACCTTCACGTAACGTCTCCGGGGATGTCGGATGACACGCCCAGGAAGGCCTCGACCGCAGCCGCGATCCGCAGCGCCGCCTTCCCATCTCCGTACGGGTTGGCCTCCCGCCGACTCCCCCGGTCCCGGGCAGCCTCGGCCAGCAGCGCTCGACCCCGGGCCACGATCCGGTCAGGATCGGTCCCCACCAGCTCCGCCACACCGGCCATGACGCCCTCGGGTCGCTCCGTCAGCTCCCGGAGGACCAGGAGGGGGGTCCCGAAGGTCGGAGCCTCCTCCTGGATTCCTCCTGAATCGGTGAGGACCAGCGCCGCATGCTGCAGGGCCTGAGCCAGATCTCCATACGAGAGTGGATCCACCAGGTGAATCCGGCCATGGTCTCCCAGGAGTCGCCGCGCGGGTCCGAGGACCCTGGGATTCGGGTGGACGGGGTAGAGGATCTCGAGTTCATCTTCGGCCTCGACCAGCTCGCGAACGCCGCGGAAGATCCGCTCCATCGGCTCACCCCAGGCCTCTCGTCGATGGGCTGTCAGGAGAGCGAAGGGACGGGGAGACTCCAGGAGGGCCTCCAGTCGGGCGTTCCTGGGAGCTGGCGCGTCCGCCACGATCTGCAGCAGGGCGTCGACCACGGTGTTGCCCGTCAGGTGGATGCGGCCCTCGGGGATCCCCTCCCGGAGGAGGTTCTCCCTGGCCCCTGGCGTGGGAGCGAAGTGGAGATCGGCCAGAACCGCGGTGAGGCGACGAAAGCCCTCCTCCGGGAAGGGCCGTCCCAGGTCTCCGCTTCGAAGTCCGGCCTCCACATGTCCGGTGGCCACCCTCTCGAAATAGCCGGTCAGGGTCGCGAAGAAGACGCTGGCGGTGTCGCCTTGTACCAGGACGAGGGAAGGCTTCCAGTGGGCCAGGGCGTCTCGGACCCCGGTCAGGCATCCCGCAGCCACGTCATAGAGGCTCTGCGCTTCGGTCATGAGCGCCAGATCCCGATCGGGCTCGAGACCGAAGCTGGTCAGGACGTCAGCCACCAGGTCGGTGTGCTGCCCGGTGAGGAGGATGCGGACCCGGGTCGTCCCACCGGGCCGCCGGAGTGCTCGCACCACCGGCGCCATCTTGATGGCCTCGGGCCGCGTTCCCACCACCACGACCACGGTGGGCCCTCCCGTCTCCGAAACCGTGGACCCGGCCCCCTGTCCGGCCTCAACGCCCCGCCCGAATCCGTTCACGACTCCCCCCGCACTCGCCTACGGATCTCGTCCACCTCCTGGCGGAGCTGGGCGACCATCTCGGCCAGAAGCCCGAAGCCCACCAGGGTCACGCCCACGGTCACCAGAAGGAGGACGAGGGTCAGGATGGGCCGGAAGCCCACCCCGTGGAAGAGTCGGAGGTAAATGGCTCCCAGGCCGACGAGGACTCCGAGCCCAGCCAACGCCGATCCCGCCGTCCCGAAGAGGAGGAGCGGCTTTCGCGAGAATACCAGGAGGAACCAGACCGAAAGGAGATCCATGACCCCCACCACCACCCGCCAGACCCCGGTATACTTGGAATCGCCCGCCCTGCGCGGGTGGAGGGCGATGTCGATCTCCGTCACCGTGTGACCCCGATCCCGGGCCAGGACCACGAAGAACCGATGCCAGTCGTGACGCAGCGGTACATCCCGGAGGATGGCCGCGCGAAACGCCTTCATGGAGTTCAGATCCGACACGGGGACATCGAAGAGGCGCTGGGAGAGCCTGTTGTAGACCGACGAGACGATCCGCTTGTCGTAGGCACCGACCTTCCGTCCACAGACGATGTCCCAGCCTTCGGCCATTCGCTCGAGAAACCGGGGGATCTCATGAGGCGAATGCTGCAGATCCGCGTCGAACAGGACCAGGACACTGCAGTGGGTGGCTCGGGCGGCGGTCACCATCGCCTCGGTCTTTCCCAGATTCTTCCCGTGACGAAGAATCCGGAGATTGGGCCAATCCCTGCCCAGTTCCCCCGCCCGTTCCGCGGTTCCATCCGTGGACCCGTCGTCCACCAGGAGTACCTCTCCATCCAGCCCGTGGATCTCGAAGGCCTCCCTGAGCTCCCTCAGGAGGTCGGGGATCACCGGGGCCTCGTTGAAGGCCGGGACCACGACAGCGAAGTCCCGCCGGATTCCCTCCGGAAGGGCGATGGGGGAGACTCCGTCGGGCTCCTGGACCTCAGACACGCTTGCGCATGCGGGCCGGAAGGATGCCCAGCTGATCCCGGTACTTGGCCACGGTCCGGCGGGCGATCTGGATTCCGTCCGCCTCCAGCAGGTTCACCACCTTCTGGTCCGTAAGCGGCTTCTTCGAGTCCTCCTGATCGACCAGGGTGCGGATCTTGGCCTTCACGCCCCTGGCCGAGATGTCCTCTCCGGAGGTGGTGGAGAGGCCGCTGGAGAAGAAGAACTTCAGGTGGTACACGCCTCGAGGGGTCTGCACGTACTTCTCGTTCGTCACGCGGGACACGGTGGATTCGTGCATTTCGATGTGGTCCGCCACCTCCCGGAGGGTAAGGGGACGCAGGAACTGAACCCCCTTCTCGAAGAACTCCCGCTGCCGGTCCACGATGAAGTTCATGACCTTGAGCATGGTCTGTCGCCGCTGCTCGATGGCCTGGATCATCCAGTTGGCGGAGTTGAGCTTGCTCGAGATGAATTCCTTGTTCTCTCCCTTGAACTTGTTTCGGTCGCGGGCCACCTCCCGGTAGGATCGGGAGAGGCGGAGACGGGGCAGATTCGTATCGTTCAGGAAGACATGGTACTCGCCGTCGATCTTCTCGACGATGAGGTCCGGGATGATGTAGGGGTCCCGATCCGGCGCATACTGGATGCCCGGCTTGGGATCCAGCTTCGCGACCTCGTCGGCGGCATCCTGCACCTGGCGCGCGGAGAGGCTCAGCCCCCGAGCGATCTCGGTCCATCGATGGTTCAGAAAGTCGTCGAAGTGCTCGTCGACCAGGGTGTAGGCGAGGGCGTCCTCCATCTCCTTCTCTCGAAGCTGGATGAGGATGGACTCCCTCAGGTCCCGGGCCCCGACTCCGGCCGGATCCATTCGCTGCACCACCCTCAGGGTCTCCTCGGCCTCCTCCATGGTGTAGGGCCGGAAGAGTTCGGCCACCTCGGCCTCCTCCTCGGCGCGCTCCTCGTCGTCCTGGATGGCCCGAGCCCGGTCCTCAGCTATCTCCCGCACCTCCACCAGCCAACCGTTCACTCCCTCGAGCACCTCCTCGAGCCCGCAGGAGAGGAAGCCGTCATCGTCGATGTTTCCGACGATCTCCTCCCCAAGGCGCATCTCCCGCTCACTCAGGGTGAGGTGATGAAGCTGCTCCAGGAGATGGTCCCGGAGGTCGGACGTCTCCACGGGGGTGGGCTCGTGACGCTCCTTCTCCTCGTACTGGGCGCGGGACCCCCCGGCGTCGAATCCGTCCAGGAGGATCTCCTCCCAGTCGATCTCGTCCTCCTTCTCCTCCTTTCCCTCCTCGTCGATACTCACGTCGTCGACGACGTCGGCCTCTGACATCTCGAGGAACGGGTTCTCGGTCAGCTCCTGCTTGAGGTGCTGCTGGAGGTCCAGCAGGGGCATGTAGAGCAGCTCCATCGCCTGGTACAGGCGAGGGTTGATCTTCATCTCCTGCCGGAGTTCCGCGCTCTGGTAGAGCTTGTTGCTGAATCCGCTCATGAGCCGAGGGCCGGGGGATCGTAGCGCTGTCGCATGCGATGTGTGAGCGTGGGACCGAGGTAGATCTCAGCCACCTCGTCGTTCCAGACCAGCTCGGATACGGACCCGCTCACCCGGATCTTACCTTCGTACATGATGTAGGCGCGGTCCACGATGTCCAGCGTCTGCTCGACGTTGTGATCGGAGATGATCACCCCGATCCTTCGATCCTTCAGCCCGGCCACGATCTGCTGGATGTCGTTCACCGCGATGGGATCGATCCCGGCGAACGGCTCATCCAGGAGCATGAACTTGGGACGCTGTACCAGGGCCCGGGTGATCTCGAGCCGACGACGCTCACCGCCAGAGAGTGAGTAGGCCTTGTTCTTCCGGAGGTGGGCAATGGAAAGCTCTTCCAGCAGCTCGTCCAGTCGCCGTTTCCGCTCCTTCCTGGGCACCTTCGTGGTTTCCAGGATCGCCAGCACGTTCTCCTCCACCGTGAGCTTCCTGAAAACCGACGGCTCCTGGGCCAGGTATCCCACGCCCAGCCTGGCACGGCGGTACATGGGGGTCCGGGTGAGATTCCGGTCGTCCAGAAACACCTTGCCCCGGTTGGGGGGAATGAGCCCCACCATCATGTAAAAGGTGGTGGTCTTCCCTGCCCCGTTGGGCCCCAGAAGGCCGACGATCTCCCCCTGGCGGACATGGATGTCCACGTCGTTCACCACCTCGCGACCCTGATAGGCCTTGGTCAGCCCCTGGGCCCGGAAGACACTTCCCTGCTCTTCGGTCAGGGCCCGCTGAACGCGTTCGGCCTCCTGGGTGCCCTCCACGGGTGGAAGAACCGGGGCCAATGGGGGATCCGCCGCGTCCTCCGGCGGCGGATCCCTCTCGGTCTCCGTCGTCACCCCCTGTGGAGACACGTCTCCATGGGGCCCTTCGTCCCGTTCGAACCCATCTCTGGAATCCATCACACCTCCGGTTGGCCTTCCGGGGAATCCCCCCGCTCATCACCCGATTCCGAGTTCTCTTCCCCCCGTCCGTCCCGATCCGGCTCGAGCTGGATACCCAGAACCGTGTCCCGGGCCTCCAGTCTCTCCACCTCACCCTCGGTGAGGAAGATGGCGATTTCCTCGGCCACGATATAGCTGACGGCCCACAACGGGCCAGCAGAACCGGGACGGTCTCGTCGGTCGCCACCCGCGGTCCGATCCTCCTCCGGTGGAGAACGATACAGGGTCCGAGCGTTCCCCCTGGCCTCGAGCCGGACCAGACGGTACTGGGGTCGACGAGCCTCCTCGTCCCCCTCGGAGGGGGAGTCCGAGAGGGCGGTCTCGAGGTCGATCTCCGGGTCCGGTTCGTCGGCATCGGGGTCCTGGTCGGGGTCGTCCTCCGCTCCGGCGGCGATCTCGGAGGGCTCCATCACCGGCTCGAAGACCGCGAGGATCTCGTTGCCTTCGATCCAGTCCCGATCCATCTGGATCCTCGGCGGATCGGACCCATCCTCGTCGACCCCCTCGGCGTCCGGCTCCCGAGGAGGGTCGGCGCCGAGCTCCTCCAGTTGCTCCAGGATCTGGTCCGCGTCCGTCGGATCGAGTTCGTCCTCCGCCTCCACCGGAAGGGGAGCCTGCCCCCGGGTCAGCGTCTCTCCCCGGGCTCGCCCCACGGCATGGACCGTCTCCAGGATCTCGTCGGGCGATCGCACGTCGATGGAGTCGGCCTGCAGCGTGAAGTCCGCCGTCACGGCTCGGGGACGAGGGGGAGGATCCTCGTCCGATCCGTTCCGGTGCACGGCCACCAGACGTTGAAGTTTTTCATCCTCCAGAGTTACACGGATCTCCTCGCCCACCAGATCCAGGTCCTCGGTCACCAGCCGTCCTCGGCGGCGAATCGTCACCCGTTCCAGGACATCGTCGGGAATCGTGAGGTTGATCTGATCTCCTTCCATCTCAGCCTCGGCCAGAACCCGAGCATTTCCGTTCAGGAACAGTTGCCCGTTCCCCTGGTCGAAGGCCAATGAATCGGCGTAGGCCTCCAACTCCTCCCTGAACACCTCCACGTCCCCATCCGCCCAGAAGAAGCGCTCCCCTTCGAAGCGGAGCCGGTTTCCGATGACTCGGTAGGGGGCCGGTGCCCTGTCGGGCCCCACCCGGTCCGTGGGAGGCTCCAGGATCGCCTCGGGCCGCCCTCCGGTCACGGTGACCTGTTCCTCTGCACGCCGCTCCGTAACTCCCAGGTAGGTCAGAGTATCGCCCCGGACCTCGCTGCCTCGCTCGAGGTCGGTGAACACCACATCATCTCTGGCAAAGAGGCGCCCTTCCCTCTCGAAGTAGTCGGCCAACCGGGACTCCAGGAGTCGGGCCTCGGTCTCGAATCGAACCCCTCCGATGAGCTCCGCCCGCCGACTCTGTTCGTAGACCACGGCGGAATCGGAGCGGATGCGGGTTCCATCGGGACAGACCAGGAACGGTTCGGCGAGCCAGGTCACTCGAAGCCCGGGGGCCGACTGGGTGGAACGTATCGAGGCGTATTCCCGGAGTTCACAGTCCGTCCCCAGGTCCTGAGCGCTGAGTTCCTGGGCTCCGGTCGCAAGCAGGAGCGTGAAAAGCCCGAGGATCAGTCCCAGGGCCTGCGGGATCCATGGGGACCCGGCGGTCCCGTACCAGAGGGCGTCCGAAGACGGAGCCGTCCTCATCGGGGCCTCCCGCGGGCTTCGAAGTTCCGGAAGTCGATGTCCGAGGTGAAGGACGCGCCGGTGAGCCTTTGCCCCGGAACATCCATCACGAACGACGAATCACTCCAGATCTGGCCGCCCTGCGGGTCGTAGTGAAGCTCCTCGGTCCGAATCGTCCGACCCTCTCCGGGAATCACCACGACCACGTTTCCCTGGGCGATCATCCGGTCCGTGCTCTGGTCCAACCGACCCCGATCCGAAGTCACCCGGGCTCGCTCGGTGCCGTCCTCATGGAAGACGACGAGCTCCAACCTGCGCAGTGCGGCCGACGCAGAGTCGTTCCATTGGAAGGCCGTATCGTAGACGAGGTGGGCCTCCACGGTACCGTCCTGACTCACGAACTGCTCTCCTCCCACGACAATGAAGTCGGCGTCCATGGCAGCCAGCTCCGGTGAGACGGTGGCCACGTCCCGCTCCTCCTCACAGGCCACCACCGCCAACAAGGCTCCGAGAAAGATCCACAACACCATGATGCGGTATGTCATACGACCCCTGACCTGAGAAGGTCGTGGAGGTGCACGACGCCCATGAGCCGCTCCCCTTCGTCCACCACCGGGAGCGCCATGATTCCGTGCTCCTCCATGACCCGAACCACCGCGCCGGCCAGCTGACCGGCCGAGGTCACCCGGGGGGCCTTCGTCATGACCTCCTCCACCGGCACGTCCAGAAACTCCTCGTTCCGCTCCATGAGCCGGGTCAGGTCGCCTGCGGTCACCACCCCCACCACCCGGCCCTCGGAATCGGTGATGGGAACGGTGCCCCGCATGTGGGCCAGGGGCACGATGCAGTCCCGCATACACGCGTCCCGGTGAACCTCCGGATACCCTTCGCCGACCATGAGGTCGTGCACCCGCAGGGTGAGCTTCCGACCCAACGCACCTCCAGGGTGGAAGCGGGCGAAGTCCTCGGACCGGAATCCCTTCCGCTGAAGGAGAACCATGGCCAGCGCATCCCCCATCGCCAGCGCCGCGGTCGTGGAGGAGGTGGGGGCCAGATCCAGGGGACATGCCTCCTGGGATACCGCGCAGTCCAGGACCACCCGGGCGTGGCGGGCCAGAGGGGAGTCCAACCTGCCCGTGAGCGCGATGACGGGAACCCCGAGGCGGGCCAGATACTCCATCAGGCCGGCCAACTCCGAGGTGGCGCCGCTCTTCGAGATAAAGATCCCCACATCCTCGCGCGACACGATCCCCAGGTCACCGTGGAGGCCGTCCACCGGATGGAGGAAGGTCGCCGGAGTCCCGGTCGATGTGAGGGTGGCCGCGACCTTTCGGGCCACGATTCCACTCTTCCCCACCCCGGTTACGATGATTCGACCCCGAGTCCGGTGGAGGAGCTCCACCGCCTCGATGAAGTCGTGGGAGAGGCGATCGGCGAGAGCGGCCACGGCGCCGGCCTCCGAATGGAGCACACGGCGACCCTCGGAGAGCAGCGCCTCCGACGTGGGTCGTCGCTCTCCCTCGGGCCCAGCCCCGGGGGACCGCTCAGTCGCCGCTTCGTGCCGCACAGTAGGCCTCCACCAGTTCGTCCCACTCTCCTCGGGCTTCCAGGAGCACCCGAGCGAATTCCCGGACCGCGCCCTTCCCCCCGTCCCGCCGGGTCGTGAAGCGGGCCACCTTCCGGACCTCGTGGACCGCGTTCCCTACAGCTGCGGGCAGTCCCACGCGCCGTAGCACCGGAAGATCCGGAAGGTCGTCGCCCAACATGGCGACCTCGTCCCAGTCCACTCCCGTTCGGGTCATCAGCGCCTTCATGGCCGGAATCTTCAGTCCACCTGATTCCTGTATACACTCCTCGAGGCCAAGCTCTTCGGCCCGGATGCTGGTGGCCCGAGAGGGACGCCCCGAGAGGAAGGCCACGGAGAGCCCGGCGTCCCGCATCAGGTGGATGCCCAGACCGTCCTGGATGTCGAAGCGCTTCATCTCCACCGGGACCCCGTCCGCCGTCTCGCCCACGTAGACTCCCGCATCGGTGAGCACGCCGTCCACATCCAGAACCACTAGTCGGATCCGGAGGGCCAGGACCCGGGGGATGCGCTCGCCTCCCAGGCTTCGTTCGTTGTCCACCGGAGCTTCCACCGGGGTCCGTCGTCGCCCCCCGATCATGGGGCCAGGGCCTCGCGAACCCGCTTCACCCTGGTGATGAGTTCGGCCAATCGCTCCAGGGGGAGCATGTTGGAGCCATCCGAAGGCGCCCCCCTCGGATCGGGATGGGTCTCCAGGAAGAGGTGGTCGCAGCCCGCGGCCACCGCGCCGAGAACCAGGTCGGGAATGTGTTCTGGATCTCCCCCACTCGACCCGTCGGCTCGCCCCGGTCGCTGGACCGAGTGGGTCCCATCGAAGACGACGGGCACCCGGGCGGCGCTTCGGATGCGTCGGAAGGACCGCATGTCCACCACCAGGTTTCCATAGCCGAAGAAGGTACCCCGCTCCGTCACGGTGAGGGTCTCCGCGCCGCCGACCCGAGCCTTCTCCACCACCGCCGCCATCTCCTCGGGGGCCATCCACTGCCCCTTCTTCACATTCACCGGGCACCCCGTTTCGGCGGCGGCCATGACCAGATCGGTCTGTCGACAGAGGAAGGCGGGGATCTGCAGGACATCCACCACCTGGGATGCCGCTGCCGCCTGGGAAGGCTCGTGCACATCGGTGAGGAGGGGCAGCCCGGTGGCGGCCCCGACCCGCTCGAGTCTCCGGAGTCCCTCCTCGAGACCCGGTCCTCGGGGCGAGTCCACCTTCGAGCGATTGGCCTTGTCGAAGGAGGCCTTGAAGATGATGGGGAGGTCCTGCTTCAGGGCCAGTCCCGCCAGAAACTCACCGATCTCGAGGTTCAGATCGTCGTCCTCCAGAACGCACGGACCGGCGATCAGGGAGAACTTCGCCAGAAGGGCCACCGTCAGCCTCCCCCGGTCGCAGGAAGTCCGGGCTCGGCCGCAGGTGCCTCCAGGAGCCCGGCCCGGCGTGCGGCGGCCCCGATGAAGGAGGCGAAGAGTGGGTGGGGTCGAGTGGGCCGGCTCTTCAGCTCGGGGTGGAACTGGCACGCGATGAACCAGGGATGCCCGGGAAGCTCGATCATCTCGACCAGCTTCCCGTCGGGCGATACTCCACTCACCCGCATGCCTCCCTCCTCCAACGTCTCCCGATAGCGGTTGTTGACCTCGTAACGGTGCCGGTGTCGCTCGGAGATCTCGGTGGTCCCGTAGATCGCTGCGGTGCGGGAACCGGGTGTGAGGCGGGCCGGATAGGCCCCCAGACGCATCGTGCCCCCCTTCTGCGTCACGTTCCGTTGGGAATCCATCAGACAGATCACCGGATCCAGGGCTTCAGGTGTGAATTCGATGGAATGGGACTCGCCGAGTCCACACACGTTCCGCGCGAACTCTACCACCGCGCACTGAAGTCCGAGGCAGATGCCGAAGAAGGGCTGGTCGGACTCCCGGGCATGACGGATGGCCTCCAGCATCCCATCCACTCCTCTGGGACCGAATCCCCCCGGGATCAGCAGTCCGTCATGCCCCGAAAGCGGGGGCACCGCCTCCAGATCACCCTCGAAGTCCTCCGAGGAGAGCCAGTCGATCTCGACCCCCACGTCGTGGGCGATCCCACCGTGGATGAGGGCTTCCTGGATCGACTTGTAGGAGTCCACCAGTTCCGTGTACTTCCCCACCACGGCGATTCGAACCGAGCCGCGCCCGGGGGAGGTGATCCGCTCGGTCATCCGGGTCCAGTCGGTGAGGTCGGGAGCCGGAGCGTCGATGCCCAGAAGCTCGAGCACGTAGTCGTCCAGGCCCTGGCGCCGTAGCTCCAGGGGCACCTGATAGATGGACTCGGCATCCCGGGCCTCCACGACGCCCCGGGGATCCACGTTGGTGAAGAGCGCGATCTTGTCTCGGATCTCCTTGTCCAGCGGATGTTCCGACCGGCAGACCAGGACCTGCGGCTGGATTCCGATCTGCATGAGCTCCCGTACCGAATGCTGGGTCGGCTTCGTCTTGAGCTCGCCGGCCGCCGCAATGTACGGCACCAGGGTCAGGTGGATGTAGATGGCGTTGCTCGGCCCCACCTCCTGCCGGAACTGACGGATCGCCTCCAGGAAGGGCAGGCCCTCGATGTCCCCCACCGTACCCCCGATCTCGGTGATCACCACATCGTGGCCGTCGGAGAGCTTCCGGATGTTCGCCTTGATCTCGTCGGTGATGTGGGGAATTACCTGCACCGTAGATCCCAGGTAGTCGCCTCGGCGCTCCTTGTTGATGACCGTCTGGTAGATCCGGCCTGTGGTGATGTTGTTGGACTGGGAGAGGGATTCGTCGATGAACCGCTCATAGTGGCCCAGGTCCAGGTCCGTCTCCGCCCCGTCGTCGGTAACGAAGACCTCGCCGTGCTGGAACGGGGAAAGCGTCCCTGGATCCACATTGATGTAGGGGTCGAACTTCTGAATCGTGACCCGAAGGCCGCGTTCCTTGAGGAGGCGTCCGAGGGACGCGGCGGCGATTCCCTTCCCAAGGGAGGAAACCACTCCGCCGGTGACGAAGATGTATCGAGTCGCTCGCGGGGCTTCGGTCATGACAGGTCCGTGTGGGTGGAAGCGTTCCCGAGTCGGGAAAGTACCTCCTCCATTCTGACGACATCCGCCGCCGTGTCCACCCCGGGGGCCCCCTCCTTCACCACGGCGACACCCATGGAAAGACCTGCCTCCAGAGCCCGAAGTTGCTCCAGGCGCTCGGTCTCCTCGAGCGGCGAGGGCGGGAGGGACACCCACCGAGCCAGCGCCTCGCGGCGGTAGGCGTAGAGCCCCAGGTGGCGAAGGTAGGGTGGACCGAGAAGGGCATCGGGCTCGGGTATGCCGTCCCGGCGATGGGGGATGGGGGCACGGGAAAAGTAGAGGGCGCGACCATCCACTGCCCGCGCGACCTTGACCACGGTGGGGTCAGCCAGGGCCTCGTGGGTGCCCAGAGGAGTGGCGCAGGTCGCCAGATCCCAACTACCCGAGGCGACCAGTTCCACCGCGGCAGCCAGGTGCTCCCGCTCCACCAGCGGCTCGTCGCCCTGGACGTTCAGAACCAGGGGAAAGGGGCGGAACTCCGGGCGATCCGCCACCTCGAAGACCCGATCCGTACCCGAGGGATGCGACGGATCCGTGAGTACACAGTCCGCTCCCAACTCTTCACAGAGCGCCATGACTTCGGGGGAGTCGGTGGCCACGACCAGGCGATCGAACACGCCCTCCATGGGCTCCAGGCGCTCCCAGACCCACTGGAGGAGAGGGCGGCCGAGAAGGTCCACGAGCGGTTTTCGAGGAAGACGCGACGACCCCAGCCTGGCCGGAACGACTGCCAGGACAGGCTCCCTCATCGATCTTCCCCTGATTGGGGCGCCGGATACTTTGTAGCAATTTTCACGCCAGAACAATACTCGGCTGGGCCATACGAATCAAGTGAGAAGACGGCCCCGCGCCGACTGTCGCGCGGTCGGTATTCTCACCTCCGGACCAGGAATGCCTTGCCTGGCGTGGGGTGGGGGGACGTCCGCCTCAGACCGCGTGCAGGAAGTTCTGGAGAAGCCGGTGGCCGTCCTGCGAGAAGAGGGATTCCGGGTGAAACTGGACTCCCCAGACCGGCCGCTCCAGATGGCGGACCGCCTGGATTTCCTCTCGACCGTCCTCTTCGGTCGACCAGGCCACGGGTTCCAGCGAAGGGGGGAGGGCGGCCGGATCCGTCACCAGCGAATGGTACCGGGTGACCTCCAGAGGGGACGGAAGGCCAGAGAAAAGCCCGCGCCCAGTGTGCCGCACCGGTCCGGTCTTCCCGTGCATGACCCGTCCCGCCCGAATGGTCCGGCCCCCGAAGGCCTCTCCGATGGCCTGATGCCCGAGACACACTCCCAGGATGGGGACGGCGGGGTCCAGCTCCCGGATCAGTTCGACGCTGATCCCGGCCTCCGTCGGTGTACAGGGGCCGGGAGAGATCACCACCCGCGAGGGGCGTCGCTCCACCACCTGGGCCACGGTGAGTTCGTCGTTGCGGAACACCACGGGGTCCGCGCCCAGCTCACCCAGGAACTGGACGAGATTCCAGGTGAAGGAATCATAGTTGTCGAGCACGAGTAGCACAGCGTCAAACCTCCGCCGGCCTGTAGGGCCGGCTCAAGTACACAGAGGGGTCCCGTGGAGCTGAGAAGGTCTGCACTCAGAGATCCACGGGCCGAAGGTAGAACTCCCCGATAGCCGTCGACGAAATCATGGCGATGGTGGGCTGCTCCCGTTTCCAGTGGGTCCCCTCCAACCTGGACGAGACCAGCGACACCTCCTGCTCCGGAAAACCGGCGGCGACCAGGCGAGCGGGCGCCAGCCCCCGGAGGAGCCAGAATAGGATGCGGTCGGCCAGCTCATACCCCACCCCGAGTTCGTCCTCGTCGTCGACCCCCTCCACCAGATCGGCGCTGGGTGGCTTGGTCACCACAACCTCCGGTACCCCCAGGTGACGCGCCAGGGCCCAGACCTGGGTCTTGAACAGGTCCCCAAGGGGATTGATGGGTGGGGAGTCATCCGCGTGCCAGGTGTAATAGCCGAGGAGCCTCTCGCTCTTGTTGCCTGTACCCAGGGGCAGGACTCCCAGGCGAGCGGACTGGTCCCAGAGGATAAGCGACCGGAATCGGGCGGCCACGTTTCCACGCCGCAGATCGGACATGTCGGGCTCGTCGTTCTCCACGTAGGCGTCCACCGGGGCCGAAATCGGGGTCGTCCGCACCTCGATCCCGAAGGTCTCGCCCACGAGTCGTCCGTGCTCCAGGCTCTCGGGGCTCGACGTGGCGTAGGGAAGTAGGAGGCCGTGGACGTTGGCCGCACCGAAAGCCTGCACGGCCAATGCGGCGGCCACGGCCGAGTCCACTCCGCCCGAAAGTCCCACCACCACCCCTTCGAAGCCCCGACGCCGCTGCACCTCGTCGACCAGAAACCCGACCAGAGCCCGTTCCACGAGGGCCAGGTCCAGCTCCAGAACACTCCCATCTTCGGGGTCCGGACCCACGGGCCCCGGCGTCACGGACCGTGCCGTAGCCCTGGCGGGGGCCGACGAGTCGTCGGACATCCTCTGCCGACTCGCTCGCGCCGTGGATTCCACCTCCGCTCCCCCCTCCCCCTCTCGAGGATCCAGACCCCGGACAAGGTGGGGAAGCATGATCCGGAGATCGCTCAGCCCCGAAACACGAGTTCTCGCCCGGAGCGACGCGTCGGGATCCAGGTGAAAGTCGACCCGAGCCTCTTCGAAGAGAGGCCCTCGTCCCAGGATGCGGCCGTCGGGGTCGTACCCCACACTTCCCCCGGGGAAGATCTTGCCACCCTCACTGCCCACCAGGTGACAGACCAGAAGGTGGGCTCCGTGCTCCATGGCGATGGCGCGGCCTACCACATCCCACCGTTCCAGGCTTCCAGGGAGGCCTGACTCGGCATGGAAATCCCGAGCGGGAGAGGCGGCCAGACAGACCAGGAGGTCGGCCCCGTCCAGCGCCAGCAGCGTGGGGACGAGGGAGTGGTGCATGTCCTCGCAGACGAGAAGCCCGACCCGACCCCAGCGGGTGTCGAACGCTCGAGCTTCAAGGCCCGGAGAGACGAATCGCGCTTCATCGAAGACCCCATAGGTGGGGAGGAACAGCTTGCGATGCACGTGAACCACCTCCCAGTGCTCCTCGCCCGGCGTCAGGTACACGGCCATGTTGTGCGCCCCCGCCCTTCCTCGCTCGTACGCACCCAGCACCAGATCCGGGGCATCGAGCGGGGGAGACCCAAGCCGCTGAACCACCTCTGCGGGGCTCACCGAGAGTTCCGGCACGGCACCCTCCAGGAAGTAGCCCGTCAGCGCCGTCTCGGGAAAGACGAGGAGGTCGACCCCTTCGAGGACCGACGACTCCACGATCTGGCGAACGCGTTCGAGATTCTCAGCGAGCTGACCCTTGCGAGGTCGGAACTGGGCGAGGGAGACGTGCATGGGAGGTCACTCCATCCTGCCGTTCGAAACGAGTTGGAGCCCCGTGAGTCCGCCGAGGGAAAGGAGGGGGCTGCATTTGGAAGCATCAGAAGATAACATGAAGGGATCCGGTCGCACGGGCGACGAGGGAACGCCCTTCACGACCAGGGTTAAGAGAACCCATCCGTTCCTGGGGGGACTTCGGTTTCCCAGCCTGGTCCCGCCCGGGGCCTTCGATCCAGCATGAGACTTCGAATGCCACGCTTCCTTTTCGCGCTCCTCGTCCTGGCCTTCCTCCTTCCGGTAGCTCCTGATCTCCAGGCGCAGCAAGGACAGAGGGGCGGTACGTCTCTCCCCTCGCTGGGCCAGGAGGACCGGGACAGCATGGATGTCGAGGCCCAGGTCTTCCTGGGGACCCTCCAGGCCATCCGGGACTTCGCTCTGACCTCGGAGCCTGACTCTGCACTCTGGGAAAAGGCGATCCGGGGCCTCATCCGGGAGCTGGACGACCCCTACGCCGACGTCCTGACCCCGGACCAGGTCCGGGCCTTCGAGGAGGAGAGCACCGGAAACTATGCGGGGATCGGGGTTCAGATCACCGAACTCAACGAGATGGTCACCATCACCGCCGTGTTCCGGAACACTCCCGCCGACCAGGAGGGCCTGATGGTGGGAGATCGGATCGTGGAGGTGGACGGAGAGGATGCGAGGGACTGGAGCGTGAGCCAGGCCTCGAACAGGATCCGGGGCGAGATCGGCTCCACCGTCGAGGTGAAGGTGGAGCGAGACGGAATCGGTCAGCCCATTCCCCTCCAGATCCGGAGGGACCAGGTCCACATTCCCGCAGTGACCTCCGAGAGAATCTTCGATGACGTCGGGTACATCCTTCTGGACCGTGTGGCCCGGGAGTCGGCCGCGGAGGTCGATTCGGTCCTCACCGAACTCGAAGGCTCCCGGGGACTCATCCTGGATCTCCGACGCAATCCAGGAGGGTATCTGGACGAATCCCTGAACCTGGCCGATCTCTTCCTGGACCGGGGCTCGACCCTGGTCACCACCCGCTCTCGCACGCCCGGCGGGAATGGAGCCGTGCGCGAGGAGTCGGCCTACGCCCGCCGGGCCGCGCGGTCACCGGACGTTCCCCTCGTCATCCTGGTGGATCGCTTCTCGGCCTCCGCCTCCGAGATCGTGGCCGGTGCTCTTCAGGATCATGACCGCGCCCTGGTCATCGGCGAGCGGACCTTCGGAAAGGGCAGCGTGCAGAGCGTCGTGCCCCTCCCGGCCGACCACATGATCCGGATCACCAGCGGGGAATGGTACACGCCCCTGGGACGATCCCTGAATCGCCCACGGGACCGGGACGGGCGGGTCATCGAGCCCGACTCCATTCCGCGATTCACCTCAGAAGGTGGACGGACGATCTGGGGTGGCGGCGGGGTCTATCCCGATCTCGTGATCACGAGCGACACCCTCTCCACCGAGGAGCAGGACCTTCTGAACGCCGCCGTGGACGCCGGATTTCCGCTGACCCAGCGGATCCAGGAGGCCGCCTTCGAAGTCGCCCAGGCCACCCGGGACGGCGACGACATCCCGGACAGCTTCCCCACGGAGAAACTCGAGGCCTTCATCTCCGGTCTCCTCGAAGACGGTCTATCTCCCGATGTACTTACCGATGCGGGCCGGGAGTACCTGGTCTGGCAGCTGGAGCGGGCCCTTTATCAGAGGCTCGACCTCATCGACCGTTCCCTGCAGGTCCAATCGCGCCGAGACCCGGTGCTGGCCAAGGCCGTCGAGCTCCTGAGCCAGGCGACCTCTCAGGCCCAGCTCTTCAGCCTGGTGCCGGAATCCGAGCGGCCGGAGATCGAATCCAGGACCCAGGCCAGCCGAACCGGGGGCTGATCCGACGGTTGGAACGTTGCCAAGAGCGCTCCGCCGGAGCTCACTTTCGGGGGTGGAAGCGGCGGTGAACGTCGCGCAGGTAATCGCGATCCAGATGCGTGTAGATCTGCGTCGTGGAGATGTCGACGTGCCCCAGAAGTTCCTGTACCGCCAGGAGGTCGGCACCGCCCTCCAGGAGATGGGTGGCGAAGGTGTGCCGGAGGGTGTGGGGTGAGACCCGTCGGTTGATGCCCGCATCGGCGGCTGCGTCCCGCACCACGGTCCAGACCGTCATCCGGGTCAGGGGACGTCCCTGGAGATTCAGGAAGAGGACCCCCGAACTCTCCCCACCCTCCAACTCGGATCTCAGGTGGGACAGGTACCGGCGAAGGGCCTCCGCCGCAGGAGCACCAAAGGGGATCCATCTCTGACGGCTCCCCTTCCCGGTGACCCGGACCATCCTCTCGTCGAGTTCGAGATCGGTCACACGAATGCCAGTGAGCTCGGACACCCGCACGCCTGTGGCATAGAGGAGCTCGAGGATGGCCCGGTCGCGCCAGTGGGAGAGGCGGTCCGGTGACGGGGCGGCCAGGAGGGCCTCCACCTCCTCGGCCGAAAGCACGCTGGGCAGGCGGCGCCACCCACGGGGCGACTCCAGCCGCTCCGTGGGATCCACCTCCAGGACCCCTTCCTCGAGGAGGAAGGTGAAGTAGGTCCGGGTAGAGGACAGGGCTCGCCGGATGGACGAAGGAGCTCGACCCAGGTCCTTCAGATGGAAGAGGTACTCCCGGAGGTCCTCGTGGGAGACGAATTCCGGCGACTCTGCGCGGCGGGTCCGCAGAAACTCCACCAGACGCTCCAGGTCACCCAGGTACGCCTCCGCCGTTCGCTCGGCCAACCCTCGTTCCAGGAGGAGGTAGTCGCGGAAGGGCTCCAGCAGGAAGCGTCCGGTGGGATCCACCGCCGGGCCGCTCACGCTGCTCAGGGTCGCTTGAGGAGGGCCACTGCATGGACTGCCAGCCCTGTCCCGGCGCCCTCCCACCCCATGCCTTCGTTGGTCTTTCCCTTGACTGAAACCGCCTGGGGAGTCGTGCGAAGGACGGCGGCCAGCGATCGCCTGATTCGGAGTGCCACCGGACCTATGCGAGGCTTCTCACAGATCACGGTGAGGTCCACGTTTCCCACCGCGAAACCGGCTTCCTCGACCATGGACACCGCCTTGCGGAGGAGCTCCATGGAGTCGGCTCCCCGCCACCTTTCGTCGCCAGGCGGGAAGTGGGCCCCGATATCCCCGAGGGCCGCAGCTCCGAGGATGGCATCGGTCACGGCGTGGGCCACCGCGTCGCCGTCGGAGAAGCCCGCGAGGCCCGGACTGTCGGGAATCTCCACCCCTCCCAGGATGCACGTCCGGTCGGGGTCGAAAGAATGGGAATCATAGCCGAATCCAATCCGCATCTCAGACTCCCCTAAACGGCTCGAGTCACCCGTCGTCCCACCTTCGGAAGGCCAGGCACACGTTGTGTCCCCCGAATCCGAAGGAGTTGGACAGTGCAAGGCGAACCGGCCGCTCTCGCGCGCCGTCGGAGGCGTAGTCCAGGTCACACTCCGGGTCCGCCTCCCGAAGATTGATCGTGGGAGGAATGATCCCTTCCCTGCAGACCATGAGTGAGATGATCCCCTCCACCGCCCCTGCGGCCCCCAGGAGGTGGCCGGTCATGGATTTCGTGGATCCCACCACCACTGAATCCGCCCGGTCTCCCAGCACCGACCTGATCGCCGCGGATTCGGTCCGATCGTTGTGGGGGGTCGAGGTGCCGTGGGCGTTGACGTAGTCCACCTCGTCAGGGGTGGCCCCTGCGTCGTCCAGCGCCATTCGCATGGCCACCTGGGCCCCCTCTCCATCCGGTGACGGCGCTGTGATGTGGTAAGCGTCGGCCGAAAGCCCGTACCCGGCCACCTGGCCCAGAATCGTAGCGCCCCGCGCCTCGGCGACTTCACGAGCCTCGAGCACGAGGCCCCCTGCCCCCTCCCCCATCACGAACCCATCTCGTGTGTTGTCAAAGGGGCGGCTGGCAGATTCGGGTTCATCGTTCCGGGTCGACATGGCCTTCATGGCCGCGAAGCCCGCGATGGTGAGGGGCGTGATCGTAGCCTCGGTACCTCCGGCGATCATCACGTCGGCATCCCCGCGCTCGATGGTCCGAAAGGCCTCACCGATGGCGTGAGCCGAAGATGCGCAGGCGGACACCGTGGTATAGTTCGCACCCTTCGCTCCGTACCGGATCGAAATGAGTCCGGGAGCGATGTCGGGGATGAACATGGGTACGAAGAAGGGGCTTACCCGACCGGGACCCCGGTCCAGGAGGATCTTGCACTGTTCCTCGAAGGTCCCGATCCCTCCGATGCCACTCCCGATGATCACCCCGAACTTGTGGTCGGGAACGCCCTCGGGAGCCCCCTCCAGACCGGCGTGCCGCATGGCCTCGTCGGCCGCCACCACGGCGAACTGCGCAAACCGGTCGAAGCGACGGATTTCCTTCGCTTCGAGCACGCCGGAAGGATCGAATCCCTTCACCTCACAGGCGATCTTGGTGGGATAGTCATCGTCCACCTCGAAGTGGCTGATGAGCCCCCCTCCAGAATCTCCCCGGAGGAGGGCGGCCCAGGACGTCGGTGCGTCCAGACCGACCGGGGTGACCAGCCCGACCCCGGTGACTACGACCTCTCGCCTTGATCCGTTCTTCATCGCCATCGCACCCCCACCCGAGTGACCCGTATCGCCCGTGAACGATCTACCTCAGGAATCGGTATTCTTCTCCAGGTAGGACACGGCCTCGCCCACGGTCCGCATCTGCTCGGCGTCCTCATCGGGGATGTCGAGTCCGAACTCCTCCTCGAAGGCCATGACGAGTTCGACCGTGTCCAGGGAGTCGGCTCCCAGATCCTCCACGAAGGAGGCCTCGGTGGTGACCTTCTCGGCCTCCACGCCCAACTCGTTCACGATGATCTCCTTGACCCTTGCCGCGATGCTGTCCGCCATACTCTACCTCGTTCGTTGATGATGTAGTGGTGAAGTGCTCGTCGAGGGGATTCAGTTCACCATGCCCCCATCGACGGCCAGAACCTGCCCGGTAATGTAGCGAGCCGCCGGGCCGGCGAGAAAGCGGGCCACTCCCGCGATGTCGTCCGGAGTGCCGAGCCGCCCCAGAGGAATGCGCTCCTGAAGGGCGGCGGTCTGCTTCTCATCCAGCTCCCCGGTCATGTCGGTCTCGATGTAACCAGGGGCGATCGCGTTGCACCGGATGTTCCGGGAGGCCAGCTCCCTGGCGACGCTTCGAGTGAATCCGAGAAGCCCCGCCTTGGAGGCGGCATAGTTGGACTGACCCGGGTTTCCCATGAGCCCCACGACGGAGCTGATGTTCAGGATCACACCCTCCCGACGCTTCATCATCCCTCGAGTGAGTGCCCGGGTCATGTTGAAGGCTCCCTTGAGGTTGACCTGCATGACCTCATCCCAATCCTCGTCTTTCAGGCGGAGGAGGATGTTGTCCCGGGTGATCCCTGCGTTGTTGACCAGGATGCCGACGGGACCCAGCTGTGATTCCACAGCGGATACGACAGCCGTCACCTCGTCCACTGAGGCCACGTCGCAGGAGAATCCTTCATGCCCTTCACCGGTCAGGGACCGGGCAGCCTCTCGTGCCCGATCACCGTTTCGTCCGATCACCGCGACCCTGGCCCCCCCTTCGGACAGCGCGTTCGCGATCCCCAATCCGATTCCCCGGGACCCCCCGGTGACCAGCGCGACCTGCCCGTCGAGTTCCTGATTCATCCCCACTCCCATCGCCTCCGGTTCGATTCCCGGTCCGGAGTGTCCGGACCCTCGATGTCTCAATCCTGATTTTCCGGATTACACGTCTCGACGACGCGGCTTCCGGTATCCTTCCCTATTTCTCACTCTCCTCGTGCCAGGCCCGGACCTCGGAAGGCATCCCCACCGATGCGGTGGGGATCTCCCGAGCGATCCTTCGATTCAGCCCTCGGAGCACGGAGCCGGGTCCGATCTCCACGAACCTCGAGACCCCCGCCTCGACCATCCCGGAAACGGACGAGGCCCAGAGAACCGGAGAGGTGAGTTGGTCTACCAGAAGTCGTCGAGCCTCCTCCGCCTCGGTCACCGGCTCCGCCGTCACGTTCGAGATGATCGGGAACGCAGGTCGATGGAAGCTGATTCCCTGAAGATGACTGCGCAATCCCTCCCGTGCGGGCTCCATCAGGGGCGAGTGGAAGGCACCCGACACGTTGAGCGGTACGACCCGCCGTGCCCCCGCCTCCCCAGCCTGCTCCATGGCCCTCTCCACGGCGTCCAGATCACCGGAGATGACGATCTGTCCCGGCGAGTTCACATTCGCCGTGACGACCACCGACTCTTCGGTGGAAACCCGTTCGCAAAGCCGGGCCACCTCGTCATCCTCCATCCCCAGTATCGCCGCCATCGTCCCCGGGCGGGCCTCGCCGGCCTCGAACATGAGCTCCCCGCGACGACGGACCGCCTGGAGGGCATCCCCGAAGGAGAGGGTCCCCGCAGCCACATGGGCAGAGAATTCCCCAAGGGAGTGGCCCGCAGCCATGGAAGCCGACCGGAGCCGGGGCCCCATCACCCGAGTCACGGCCACGGAATGGGTCAGAAGCGCCGGTTGGGCGTTTCGGGTCTGGACGAGCTCATCCTCGGGCCCTTCCCACATGATCCGAGAGAGGGGAAGGCCTAGCACTTCATCCGCTTCACGGAAGGTGCGGGCAGCCTCTTCGAACTCCAGGGCCAGGGCTCGACCCATCCCTACTTCCTGAGAACCCTGACCGGGAAAGAGAAGGGCTAGAGACATGAGTGGGACTCCCAGTGTGTGGCTCGACTCCGAACGGATCTTCGAGGGACCCACCCCTGATCCGATCGGGGCGAGGGAGGATTCCGGGTGGAGGAAGGCCGAGCAGAGGAGAACAGAATAGAGATCAGTCGAGGGACTCCGCGTGTTGGGAGAGGTCGCCGGCCATGTGGGCGACCATGCCCGACGACACGGCCTGGGAGGCCACTCGAATCGCGTTTCTGATGGCTTTCGGAGGAGAAGACCCGTGACAGATGATCGTAACCCCGTTCACGCCGAGGAGCGGGGCCCCCCCGTATTCGGAATAGTCCAACACCCGAAAGACCTCCTTCAGGTCGAAGTCGGCGCCTACCCTGTTCATTTCTCGACTCAGCAGGCCGATCACGAACTCGGCCACGGACTCGTAGAACTTGAGAAGGACATTCCCCACGAAACCATCACAGACCAGGACGTCGCATGCGCCCTGGATGATGTCCCGCCCCTCGACGTTCCCGACGAAATGAAGGCCGCTGCCCGCCAGCAGGGCATGCGCTTCGAGGGCGAGCTCGTCACCCTTTTCGGGCTCCTCACCGATGTTCAGGAGGGCCACCCGAGGCCGTTCCACACCCATGAGATCCTGAGCGTAGATGTCGCCCAGCCGGGCGAACTGAAGGAGGTGGAGGGGCTTGCAGTCCACGTTGGCTCCGGCATCCAGCATCAGGGTTGGAGCCCCTGCGGTGGGAAGGAGGGTCCCGATGGCAGGCCGGGCCACACCAGGGAGGGGACGAAGGAGAATCAGCGATGCCGCCATCACGGCCCCGGTGGAACCCGCGCTGACGAAGGCGTCGACTTCCCCCTCCTTCTGCAGACGGACCCCCCGGACGATTGAGGAGTCTGGACGACGGCGCACGGCGGACGCGGGGGAGTCGCCAGGGCCGATGACCTCAGGCGCGTGGACCACCTCGACGCGACCTTCGAAGTCACCGGAGTGACCGCTCAGCGCCGCCTCGATCTGTTCCTCGTCACCCACCAGAACAACAGTGAGATGATCCTGGTCCTCAAGGGCATCGAGGGCTCCGGCGATTTCGCTGGCCGGGGCCTCGTCGGTGCCCATCACATCGAGTGCAATTCGCACGAGTCGCCCTCGTCAGTCGAGGTCGACCTCTAACACCTGCTCATCGCGATAGAACCCACAGGTGGGGCACACCCGGTGAGGCTGCTTGGGGTCACCGCAGCGGTTGCACTCGTGGGTCACCACGGCGGCGGCCTTGTAATGGGTCCGCCGCTTCCGCTGACGCTGCTTTGACGTACGCTTCTTGGGGACTGCCATGGAACTCCTCCTCTAGTCTTCCTTTAGTGCCCGGAGAGCATCCCAACGGGGGTCGGGTTCCTCCAGGGTGCAGTCGCAACTTTCCTCGTTTCGGTCGATGCCGCACCGGGGGCAGAGCCCCTGGCAGTCTTCTCGGCAGACGACGAACCTGGGAGTGGCCAGGACCAATTCCTCCCGGACCGCTGGACCCATATCCAGCGAACCGACGCCCAACTCGAGCACCCGGATTTCGCCCTGCTCCTCGTCCTCCTCCTCGCCTGGAAACTCGTCCCGCGGAGCCCACACGAGGGCGAGGTCCTCATGAAGTTCGGGAACGACCTCGACGAGGCAGCGTCGACATTCGAATCTCATCTTCGCCTCGACGGACCCGCGCGCCAACACCTGACCCGTAGCCGTCGCACTCACCGACAGATCCACGGACACCGGACCCGCCAGGGGCAGATCCACCCCTTCCCACAGCGGGTCCGTTGCTTCTATCTCCCGAACGATCCGGATCGTTCCCTCTCGATCCAGATCCATTAGATTCACCCTGAGCATAGACCAAGAAAGATCGGTTCTTAGTCGCCTCATGTCAATGATCTGACGGGTCTTCACTCTTTGTTGGGGCTAGTGACCAGCAGTCTGATCGGAAAGGGGGGCGAGCCGCATTGCGGACGCCACGGAATTCCCCGGTAGGCGGGCAACCGCAGGCATAGCGAACGAGCTGCGTCCAGGCGAGCCGACGCCGGAGGCGGCCGCCCGCCGCCCCAACCGAGCGGCTGATGACGCAGCAGTGCGCAGCGCCTGGGCGCTTCGCCCGCGAGACCTCCGAGCACTGCACAGGAGAACCCGAAGGGCGTCGGGGCGGTGCGGCCCTGGATCGTCGTTGGAGCCCCTTGCCGATGCACGGCGGCATCGCCTTCAGGGCTGTGCCTCGCCCAGGGCCGCAAGACCCCGACGCGGCGGTCGCTCCTGTTCTTCAACAGCCTTCTAAGGAAGATCCGGAGTGTCCTTGGATCGATCCCCTCCGGTCACACGCTCCGTCTCCCTGGCGATGGTGATCTCCTCTCCACTCCGGATCACCAGGAGGGGGAGCCCGCCCCCTCCAAAGTTTCCCTCCCTTCCTCCCGTGAGCATCCCGTTCGCCTCCTCCTCGACCTGCACGTTCAGAAAGTCCAGACCCAGGAGGCACCGCGCACGTATTCCAGGTGCGTTCTCTCCCACCCCGCCGGTGAACGCAACCGCGTCGACCCCGCCGAGAGCCGCCGCATACGCCCCAATATATTTCCGCACCCGGTATGTGTAGACGTCCAGCGCCAATCGCGCCCGTTCCCGGCCCGCATCCTCCTCCTCGAGGAGGTCCCGCATGTCCCCCGAAATGCCGGATAGCCCCAGAAGGCCTGAGTGCTTGTTGAGCATGGCGCCCACGTTGCCGGCGGTGAGCTCCTCCCGCGCCATCACATGGAGGAGGACCGAGGGATCCAGGTCACCGGACCGACTTCCCATGACCAGTCCTTCGAGGGGAGTGAACCCCATCGAAGTGTCGACGGAACGCCCGCCCAGGATGGCGCAGGCGCTGGCGCCATTTCCCAGATGGAGAGAAATGATGCGAAGGTCGGTGGGATCGCGGTCCAGAAGGCGGGGAGCCTTCCTCGACACATGGCGGTGGCTCGTGCCGTGGAACCCGTACCGGCGAATCCTGTGTCGACGGTAGAGTGCGTAGGGAATCGCGTAATGATACGCGTGCTCCGGGAGGGAGGCGTGGAAGGCCGTATCGAAGACCGCCACATGCGGAATCCCCCCCAGCCGACCCCGGGCGGCACGGATTCCCACCAGGTTGTGAGGGTTGTGAAGGGGCGCGAGGTCGATGCAGTCACGGATGCCTTCTTCCACTGCCTCGTCGATCACCGCGGACTCGGTAAAGGCCTCCCCACCATGAACGACACGATGTCCAACGGCATCCAGCTCCTCGGGAGAGGTCAGCGCGCCACGTTCCGGGTCCACCAGCAGGTCCAGGATCGCGCCGACGGCATCGCGGTGATCCAGGATCGACCCCGATTCCTTCACCCGAAGTCCATCGGAGGTACGGTGCTGGGTCAGGACGGCGGCTCCGCTCCCGATGCGCTCCACCTGGCCGACCACGAGCGTGGCATCGTGGGCCGTGTCGATGACCTGGTACTTCACCGACGATGAGCCTGAGTTGAGGACGAGGACCTTCATGAATCGACCTCTCCATCCAAGTCGCCTTCGTGACCGAAGAATCGATCCAGAGGAGGCTCGGTGAGATCCTCGGGCCCCTTGCTCCGTTGTCCGGTCTCATCGTAGAGATAGAATCCCCGACCAGACTTTTCGCCGTACCACCCTTCGTTCACCATCCGACGCAGAAGGGGCGCCGGTCTGAACTGTTCGGCACCGAGCCCCCGGGAAAGGGACTCCAGGGCCCGGTAGATGGAATCCAAGCCGATCTCGTCGGCCAGGGCGAGGGGGCCATGGGAAGATCCGAGTCGGAGCTTCATTGCTCGGTCCACGGCATCCCGGGTCGCCACTCCTTCCATGACCAGGTGGATCGCCTCGTTGATCAGGGTCAGGGTGAGTCGGCTCGTCACGTATCCGGGATACTCGGCCACCTCCATGACCTCTTTGTCCAACCGTCGGGCTACCCGCCGGGCCATGGCTTCGGCTTCGGCCCCGGTCTCCCGGCCCCTCACGAGCTCCACCAGGGAGACCCGGGCCACCGGATGGAGGAAGTGGAGTCCCACGACGCGCGCCCTTCGCGGGGCGGACACCGCCTCTGCCAGTGCCGTGATGGAGAGGGTGGACGTGTTCAGGAGAAAGGTGCATTCCGGGGGAGCCTGCCGATCCAGTTCGGCGAGGAGGGCAGCCTTCTCCTTGAAGTCCTCGGTCGCGCAGTCGAAGAGGGCCTGCACTCCGGAGAGGTCCGGCGTGCCCACCCTGCCCTGGATCCGTCCCAGGGCGGCGTCCCGCTCCGATTCGGTCAGGGACCATCGAGCGATGTCCCGGTCCATGGCCTCCCGAAGCCCGCGAAGCGCATTGTCCAGTGTCCGGCTGGTGCGCTCGGTGAGGATCACCTCCACCCCGGCGGACGCCAGGACCCGGGCCAGACCCCGACCCGACGTGCCCGCACCGATCACGGCGACGTGTTGGAGTTCTTCAGCCATGGACGAAGCCCCGGGACGCAGGCTCAGAGAGAGAGAAGGTCGTGCTCGCTGAAGAAGAACGCGATCTCGTTGACCGCGTTCTCATTGGAATCCGAGGCGTGAATGGCGTTCCGCTCCTTGGATTCCGCGTAAAGCGCTCGCACCGTGCCCTCCTCGGCCTCGGCGGGATCCGTCGCTCCGATCACGGTTCGGAGAAGGGGGACGGCCCCTTCGGCCTCGAGGACCATGGGAACGACGGGTCCGGAGGTCATGAACGACACAAGGGATTCGAAGAAGGGCCGCTCCCGGTGAACTGCGTAGAATGCCCGCGCCTGGGCGGGGTTCAGGCGAGTCATCCGGAGGGCAACGGGTTTGAACCCCTTGTCCTCGAGGAGGGTCAGGATCGCGCCGGCTCGACCTGCGGCCACGGCGTCGGGCTTGATGATGGCAAGAGTACGGTTCATTCTGAACTTCCTTACATGGATTCAGGTGGATTCGGGTCGGCCCCCCTCGCCGCGAACAGCGCGGTGAGTACCGCGCTCCGGGTCAGGAATCCGACGATCTCTCCGTCGCGCACGACGGGGAGTTGATCGGCGTTTCGGTTTGCGAGGAGTTGGGCCGCATCGTTCAGCGGCTCGTCGTCGGACACACAGAGCACACTGCGGCTCATGATGTCCTCGGCCCGAGATGCCGATTTGGGTCCTTCCTCGGATCGACTGCGACTCCTGCCCGTTGCGGATTGGAGCCCGTAGCGGAGGACATCGCCGGCGGAGATCACACCCAGGACCTGCAGTCCTTCACCCACCACCGGGACAGCGGCAAGCTCCCGACGCACCACCAGGTCGAGAACCTCGTCCATCGGGGTGTCGGGGTAGATGCGGTAGCTCAGCGGCGTCATCACGTCCTCCACCCGGAGGGGTCGTGACAGTCCCGCCTCCGTGAGCGGACGAATGCCCAGGATCTGCTCCGCTCCGCCGGAGCGGAGGAGTGCCCGCTCGACCGCCGGAGCGAAGCAGGCCGTTTGAACCCGCCCCCGGGCTTCCGCGGTCATCCCCACCGCATCGAGTAGGATCAGAATGCGGGGATGCGGGAGATCCGGGGAAGCCGACCCGCTGTCAGGATGGGGCTCCAGGGGCCGAGGAGCTACGCCCAGCGCCAGGAGGGGTTCCGACGCGCCCCCTTCCTCCCGACGGAGCGTCGCCAGGCACGATTGCCCCGAGGGGCTGACGGAAGGGGGTGAGGTGATCGAAATCGATCCCTCCCCACCCTTCCGTCCCAACGTCGTCGCCAACTCCTCGAACCCAGCCCTGACCGAACGGGCCCGGAGTGGCACCCGGATCCGCTCGGGTGAGAGGAGATCTCCCAGCTTCATGGCTCGCTGACGGCTCGGGCGCTTCCCAGAGGGAACGCGCTCAGCCCGCCAGCGCCTCCTGGATCAGAGCCCGGATATCCACAGGTCGCTTGGCCACTGCGATTCCGTGTTCTTCAAAGACCTTCATCTTCTCTTCAGCCGTGCCCGCCGAGCCCGAGATGATCGCACCGGCATGGCCCATCTGACGTCCCGGGGGTGCGGTTTGTCCCGCGATGAACCCGACCACGGGAATCTCCAGGTGTTCCTGGACCCATGCGGCAGCTTCCTGCTCGTCGGTTCCCCCGATCTCTCCGATCATGACGATGGCCTCCGTGGCCGGATCCTCACCGAAGGCCCGGAGGGTGTCGATGAAGTTCGTGCCGATGATCGGATCGCCTCCGATCCCTACGCAGGTGGACTGGCCGATCCCGGCTTCGGTAAGCTGATTCACGGCCTCGTAGGTGAGGGTCCCGGACCGGGACACGACCCCAACGGGTCCAGGCGTGGTGATCTGGCCGGGAATGATTCCGACCTTGGCCACGCCCGGGGTGATGGCGCCGGGACAGTTGGGTCCCAGGAGTCGGGCCCCCCGGTCCTTCACGAAGGCGTAGGTCCGGGTCATGTCCATGACCGGAATCCCCTCGGTGATCGCCACGATGAAGGCGATGCCCGCGTCCGCGGCCTCCATGATGGCTCCGGAGGCGAAGGCGGGTGGGACGTAGATCACGGAGGTGTTCGCTCCCTCCTTTTCCACCGCCTCCTCGACGGTGTTGAAGATGGGAACCGTGGTCCCGTTGTCGGCCGTGAAGGACTGCCCCCCCTTCCCCGGGGTCACTCCGGCCACGACCTGGGTGCCGTACTCCAACATCTGGTTGGTATGGAACGAGCCATCGCGTCCGGTAATCCCCTGGACCACGAGGCGGGTTGAATCATCGATGAAGATCGACATATCTGTATTCTCTCTCCCTGCCTATGAGTCGATTCAGGCCTGTGCGGCCAGCTCCACGGCCTTCTCGACCACCTCATCCATCGAGGTGTATGCCGAGAAACCGGCCTCCTTGAGGATCTCCAGCGCCTCCGTCTCATTCGTGCCGGTGAGCCGGATCACGATGGGGGGCTGGATATCGATGCGACGGGCCGCCTCGACGATCCCGTTGGCCACGTCGTCGCACCGGGTGATTCCCCCGAAGATATTGAAGAGAATCGACTTCACACTGGGGTCGGCGGTGATGATCTCGAGGGCCGCCACCACCTTGTCCGGATTGGACGAGCCCCCGATGTCCAGGAAATTGGCGGGCTCTCCCCCGTAATACTTGACGAGATCCATGGTTGCCATGGCCAATCCGGCACCGTTCACGCAGCACCCCACGTCTCCCTCCAGCTTGACGAAGGAGAGTCCGGCCTCACGGGCCTTCGTCTCGGCAGCGGGTTCGGCATCCAGGTCCCGATACGCGGCCACTTCCGGGAGGCGGAAGAGGGCGCTCTCGTCGATGCTCACCTTCGCGTCGATGGCCTTCAGGTCCCCTTCGGGCGTCACGATGAGGGGATTGATCTCGGCCAGGGAGCAGGAGTTGGAGGTGAAGGCCTCGTAGAGCTGTCCCATCAGCTTCGTGGCCTGCTTCACCTGGGCCGGATCGTCGTAGAGGAAGGTGGCCAGGGAGTAGGCCTGGTGGGGGAGAAGTCCGTAGCGAGGATCGATCCGGAGCTTCCGGATGGCCTCGGGCCGATTCTCCGCCACCTCCTCGATGTCCACCCCGCCCTCGGGAGACACCATGAACATGGGTCGCTGGGTCTCCCGATCGATGAGGACGCTCGCGTAAGCCTCTGAGGCGATGTCCTCGATGGGGGTGACCAGCACCTTCTGCACCGTGAGATCCTTGATGGTCATGCCCAGGATCTTCGAGGCGTGCTCCCGGGCCTCCTCCGCGGAAGAGGCCAGCTTGACCCCTCCGGCCTTACCCCGCCCGCCGGCGTGGACCTGAGCCTTCACGACGACGCTTCCACCGTAGCGACGGGCGATCTCCTCGGCCTGCTCGGCTGTGGTGGCCACCTCCCCCGGCGGTACGGCGACTCCTGCCGCCCTGAAGAGCTCTTTGGCCTGGTATTCGTGGATGTCCATTCCGTCCCTTTGTGAATGTGCTGGGTCCGATTCACCCCTTCCCGGCCTTGGATCCGGGGAGGGCTCGTGGCAGCCTGGCCCCATGAGGATCGCAGGATCCGGGGTCCATAGCCTGCTCAAGGTAGACCTACGACCCATAGCGATCAAGGCGATTCCTCCGATGAGTCGAGCAGGGAATCACCACAGGATGTTGCGCCCTGAAGGACGGGGTTGTAGTCTCGGCCCTGCTTCGAGACGATCCTACGACTTTCGAGTTCAATGGCGTCCTCTGGAAAGGCCCGCCATTGAACTTTGGTTTTTCGACGTTCACCCCCTGATTCGTGCCTGCTGGTTCGCTGCCGCCGCTCTCACCGAGATCTGCGGCAGGCGGAGCCATGCCCAGGCTCCACCTGGCTGTCACGTCCGCGCCTGAGACCCACTCCTCTCACCCTCACGAGGTACCGAATGACGAGACTCCCTGGTCTGGCGGTCTTCAGTCTTCTCCTTTTCTGGATTTCCGGACCTCCGGCTCTCCACGCCTCCGGTCCACTCGACACCCCTCCCGACGACCTGACTCGCACGGGGACCATCACCGGTCAGATTCTCGAAGAAGGCACTGGCCAGGGCATGGCCGGCGTCCAGGTCATGGTCGAGGGCACCGGCATCGGCACGGTGAGCGGCTCCGATGGATCCTACGAACTCGACAACGTGCCTAGCGGCGAGGTGGCCGTGGCGGCGGAGATGATCGGATTCGCCTCCCAGACTCGAACGGTCCAACTCGGAGCGGGGGAGACGGTGGAGGTGGACTTCGTGCTGGCCCCAGAAGCACTCGGCCTCGACGAGATCGTGGTCACCGGCACCGCCGGCGGCACGCAGCGCCGAGCGCTCGGAGCGAGCCTCTCGTCCATCGATGCGGAAAGTCTTACCGAGGTGGCCCCACTCACAAGCATGGAGCAACTTCTCCAGGGTCGAGCCGCTGGAGTCGTTGGACTGGGAACCAGTGGCACGGTAGGCGCCACCGGATCCCTGAACCTGCGCGGCATCACCTCCCTCACCCAGGGCGCACAGCCCCTCATCTACATCGACGGAATCCGCCTCGAGACGAGCCGGGGAATGGTTTCCTCCGGAGAGGCGGTGAGCCGACTCGCCGACGTGAATCTCCAGGACATCGAACGAGTCGAGGTGATCCGGGGAGCCGCCGCCTCGACTCTCTACGGGAGTGAGGCCTCCTCCGGGGTCATTCAGATCTTCACGAAGTCCGGGACCACGGCGGATCCGGTTTACTCGCTGAGCACCCGGGTGGGGGCGAATCAGGTGCCCCGGAATTTTCCCCTCATGCACCCCGATCCCCAGTACCCTTCGGCCAACGACCTCCTCGAGACCGGGCTCTATCACCAGACCGATGCGTCGGTGAGGGGATCGGCGGGGATCGCCAACTACTACCTCTCCGGAAGCCACTCGTCCGATGAGGGAGGGATCCCGGGGAACTTCCACGACCGCTCGGGCATGAGGCTGAACCTGGGACTCAGCCCAGCAGAGGGATTCGAAGTGGACGTCCGGACCAACTTCGTCCGGAGTCAGGTCGGAACCCTCATCATGGACAATGTGACCACCTCCGTCCTGGGCAACCTCATGCTTGGAAACCCGGTGGAGCTGGGCACCGACCGGGACCCCTACGGCGGTGCCTTCATGCCCATCGACCATGCGCTGGAGCAGATCCGTCAGCAGGACACCTACCGTTTCATGGGGGGGACCACCCTCAGCCAACGGATGGGTGACCGCTTTACCCACCGTCTCACCCTGGGCCTGGATTTCTCCGATTCGGAGCAGCTCACGGCCTGGCCCTACTCCGAAGAGCTCTCCTTCCCGCGGTCCCAGCGGAACGTGACCCGGGAGCGGAATACCCGCACCAACTTCGACTACGCCGGAACGCTCTTCTTCGGACTCGGCGAACGTTGGGACGGAGAGTTCGCCTTCGGTGCCCAGCTGGCGCAGCGTGACCAGTCGGCCACCATCACCGAGGGGCTGGACTTCGCGGCTCCGGGGCTCGGACTCCTGGGAGGGACGGCCCAGCGCGACGCCGATGAATCGGAGCTGAACTACGCGACCGGAGGCTTCTTCGTTCAGCAGCAGTTCGGATATGAGGACCGCGTCTTCGTCACCGCAGGACTCCGGGTGGACGGCTCGTCGGCCTTCGGTGACGACTTCGGTCTCCAGCCCTATCCGAAGGTAAGCGGCTCGTGGGTTCTCTCCGAGTCGGACTGGTTCCATGTGCCCTGGGTGACCTCTCTTCGATTCCGGGGCGGAGTCGGGATGGCCGGAATGCAGCCCGGGGCGTTCGACGCCCAGCGCACGTACGAGCCCTTCAACCATGTGGGTGGCCAGGTGGCGATCCGTCAGGCGACCCTCGGGAACCCGGATCTCGCCCCAGAGGTGAGCCGGGAGATCGAAGGTGGATTCGAGGGAAGCTTCTTCGAGGATCGGATGGAGCTGGAGTTCACCTTCTACGACCAGTCCACCTCGGACCTCCTGGTGAGCCGCTCCTTCCCTGCCTCCGCCGGATTCACGGCGAACCAGCTCACGAACGTGGGGGAGATGCAGAACCGGGGCGTCGAGCTCACATTGAACGGCGTGGTCCACCAGCGAGCCGGTCTGGAGTGGCGGATGGGGGCTACGTACTCCTTCAACTCCAACGAGATGGGGGACATGGAGGGCCTGTCCAGCATCGAGGTGGACCGGTTCGGCACCTGGATCGTCGAGGGATACGAAGTGCCCTCCAAGTGGGGAATCGTGTCGGAGGGGGTGGACGAGGAAGGCATCCCGATTCCCTCGGCCGAGGAGCAGTACATCGGACCGGCCATGCCCCCGCACAACGGCTCGCTCCGGTCGGAGTTGACCTGGGATCGACTGCACCTCTTCGCGAACGCCCAGTGGGCCGTGGGACACTACGTGACCTACCTGGGTCGCCCCTTCATGATCAACTCGGCCACCGGGGCGGAATACTACGACACCCTCATTGAGGCCGGTGGAGACACCGATGCACCTGAGGTGCGGGCGCTTCGGGCCCAGGCCGCCTGTTGTCCCGGCGACTTCGTGGAGCCGGGCGACTGGCTCAAGCTCCGAGAGCTGGGTGCCTCCTATACCCTCCCTTCCCGCTGGATGGGCGGTGGAGACCACCGGCGAAGCCTCCGGGTGTTCGCCAGCGGGCGGAATCTCCTGACCTTCACCGGCTACTCCGGGACGGACCCGGAGATCGGAGCTCAGTTCGGTGACGACGACACCGGGCTGCGTGTGAGTTCCGAGTTCTTCTCCCTTCCCCAGCGACGTCAGCTGGTGATGGGACTGGACCTGAGGTTCTGATCCATGCGACCCACAACGAGGCCGACGACCGTATTCGCCGACTCTTCACACCCCAGCTTCAGAGAGAATCGTACAGACTCCATGACTTCCATTTCAAACCGCGCACCTCGCGGTCGGAGAAGCACCCCGCTGATCCTGGCCGCCCTCCTCGCACTCGTCGGATGCGACAGCTCCATCTTCGAAGCCGACGATCCGGGGAGCATCACCGAGGACGGACTGGATACCCCAGCCGCCCTGAACGCTCTGGTGACCGGAGTCATGGGCAGCTACAACAACGCCTATGACAACGTCGTCTTCTACACGGGCGTGGGCTCCGACGAATTGCTCGGTGGTGACACCAGCGAGCCCATCAACGCAGCGAGCCGCAGGGGCGAATACCTGAACTTCGCCGGTGCCGGATCCCGGATCGTCCCGGTGAACCTCTGGAATCCGCTCCACTCCGCCCGCTTCCTGGCCGAGGAGACCTTCCCCCGGCTCATGGAGGGCCTCCCGGACGCCGAGTCGGACCCCCGTCCGGGAATCGTCCGGCTGTATGGAGGGATGACCTATCTCAATATCGCGGAGATCTTCTGCGAAGCCGCCTACGACGGTGGGCCTGCCGTGCCGCAGGAGGAGTCCTACCAGCTGGCGAGCGAACGGCTCGGTGAAGCGATCGCGTTGGCCCAGCGGGCGGGAGCGGACTCGGTCGCCCAGATGGCTCACCTCCAGCGGGCCCGGGCCCGCCTTGCCACGGGGGACCTGGAGGGTGCCCTGGAGGACGCTGGTGCCGTCCCTGACGGGTTCAACTGGATGGCCGTCTACCGTTCGGCCTCCGGCGAGGAGAACCTCGTCTACAACAACCAGAACGTGAACGGGTTCGCAGTCGTGAACGAGGCGTACCGGGAGTTGGACGACCCACGCGTGCCCGTGGTGAGGGGTGAGGGGAATACACCCGACGGCCAGATCCCCAGGTGGAACCAGCTCAGGTACCCGGACCGGGGCGCCGACATGCCCATCGGAAACTGGCAGGAGGCCCGCCTCATCCAGGCTGAGGTGCTCATGGAGCTGGGAAGCTTCGAGCCCGCCCTGGAGCTCTTGAACCAGGTCCGTGCTGCGGCGGGTCTGGATCCCCTTTCCACCGATCTCACGGGGGAGGCGGCCGTCGACGCGATGCGCACGGAGCGCAAGTACGAGCTCTTTCTCGTGAACGCCCACCGGTTGGTGGACATGAGGCGCTGGGACCTGTACGAGGACGGATGGGAGGAGTGCGTTCCCATCCCCTACACCGAGGTCCAGGACAACGACAACCTCTGACATCGAGCCGAACGTCCGGCCCGCTGTGGAGGCGGGGATGCCGTCCGTAGCATCCCCGTCCCCACAGCGGTTCGGTCTCCAGTGTGATCCGTCAGAGATTCGGCGAGGGACCGAGGGGCCCGGCGCGCCAGACTACGTGCCCTACGTCCCCTGCCCCGTCTGCGCCGTCTGCCCCTCGAGCAGGGATCGCAGCTCGCGAAGCTTTTCGCCGAAGCCCTCCCAATCCCCGTTCCGGAGCCGCTCATCGGCTTCGTCCAGGAGACGAAGAGCCTCGTCGGCCCCGGAGGCCTCGATACGCTCCAGCAACTCCGCGGGGACATCCTCTCCCGGTGCCGGAAGCTCAGTGATGCCCTCGACCTCGTCTTCCACCACGCCTTCCAACCCCATGGCCAGTCCAGCCACGGCGCCCTGCAGGGTGGGGTCCATGACGACCCGACGTCCGTCGCTCACCACGTATCGGCGAATCTCTGGAATGGCATCGGAGTCGGCGGCCAGGAAGACGGGCTCCATGTAGACCAGGGTATTCCCCACTGGAATCAGGTGGAGGTGCCCCGTCCAGACCTGGCTCCCCCCCTGTCGCCAGAGAGAGAACTGCTGCGAGATGTCGGGATCCTGCTCGATGAGGGCCTCGATCTGCCGGGGACCCCGTACCTGACTCTCCACCGGAACGTCCCAGAGCAGGAACTCGCCTCCCGTGTCAGGACCCCAGCGGGCGGCCACGAACGAGGCCAGGTTGTCCCGACCCTGGGGCACGAAGACGTTGGAGAGCACAAAGCTCTCTTCCTCCTCTCCGGGCAGGGTGAGGAAGCCGAACTCCGGACGGTACTCCACGGGCTGGGTATTCACCGCCAACTCGGTGGCGATGGACCATCGGTCCTGCTGTCCATGGAAGACGGCTGGCTCCTCCTGGTGGTACTGGAGGAGAACCCGACTCTGGACGTCCATCAGGTGGCGCGAGTATCGGAGGTGTCGGATCAGCTCCCCGGGCATCTCGTCCAGATCCCGGAAGAGGTCCGGGAAGGCGCCTCGATAGGCCTGGAGGAGGGGGTCGTCGGAGTCGGCCACGTACAGCCGGGTCTCCCCAGTCACCGCATCCACGGTGGCCTTGACCGAGTTCCGGATGTATCTGGCCGTGCGCCGGGCGTCCACCGGATGGGCGGTCGAGAGGGGAAAGGACCGACTCACCGTGAAGGCCTCGAGAATCCAGATGATCCGGCCATCCGAGACCACCGGATAGGGCTCCTCGGGCAGGAAGAGGAATGGGGCCAGCGTACCCACCCGCTCGCGAACGTCGCGCCGGAAGACGAAGCGGCTCGTGGGCTCCACCTCCGAGGCGAAGAGCAGGTTGGGATCCTGGAAGTGCCAGGCCAGCGCGGCGGTTCGGAAGATGGACCCCATCCCGATCCCCTCCGGGAAATCCCGTCCAGGCTCTCCAGTGGAACCGTCGGGGGCCAGGAAGCTCCCACCCCCGGGGTTGATGATGGAATAGAGCTGGGGGCGACTCCCCACGTGCACCTGCGGACGGATGAGTTCCAGTTCCGCCGGCGGATCCAGGTCTCTCCTGAACTCCGGAGGAATTCCCCCCAGGTATATGGGGAGCCGACCATTGGCATCCTGTCGGTTGAGCTGTCCGGCCACCGCCCCCATCCCCGAGATGTAGCGCTCGCGAAGGTGGAGGTTCTGCCAGTTGGGGTCGGGGATTCCGTTGGGGTCGACCTCCCGTACCGATAGGGCCACGGGCTGGACGACGTCCCCCGAGGGATACCGGTCGAAGGTCACCCGGTGGAAGTCATAATACTCGAAGCGGGCCTCAATCTGGCGGAAGGTCGCCAGAAGGGTGCGCTCGGTCCAGATGGGAAGCCGGTCCAGGAGATCGGGTACCCGCTCCCAATCCTCCGGGCTCGGGGGCTGGTACGGAAGCCGCTCCCGGCTCATGTCCGAGAGATCGAATCCCCGCTGCGTGAAATCGACGGCGTGCTCGATGTAGGGTCGTTCCCGATCCAGCTCATTGGGCTGGACCTGGAAACGCTGGACCAGCGCCGGCACGACCTGTCCGGCCACGATGGCGCCCAGGATCAGCAGACCCACCGATGCCGCGGCCGGAAGCACACGACGCTTCATGATGGACCAGACCACCGAGCCGGCCGCCAGGAGCGAGAGGAAGGTCAGAAAGCGGTAGGCCGGGATGCGGGCGTGTTCGTCCGTATAGCCGAAGATGCCCTGCACCGCGGAGTTGCCGTCCTGAATCAGGCCGAAGGGAGCCAGGTGGAAGCGCAGCGCCAGGAGGAGGAGGAAGATGGCTCCCAGCACCCCCAGGTGCACCCGGGTGATCTCCCGAACCCGGACCTGCCCCCCTCCCCATTCCACCGCACCCGTGGCCGAATATCCCGCCACCACGAGTACGGCCAGGAACACCGTCACCACGAGGAAGAAGGTGAGCAGCCCCTGGAGAACCGGGAGGAGGAAGAGGTAGAACCCGAGATCCCGTCCGAAGATGGGATCGGCCAGTCCCCACTCCGGCGCATTCAGGAGGAGGAGAGCACGGATCCCGGTTCCCTGGGGAATCGCCGCCGAGAACCAGAGGGCGATGAGGACGGAGAGGAGAATTCCGGCCCACCGTACGTAGGAGTCGGGCAACTGCTCCTGGATGACCAGGTCTCCGACCCGGCGGCGCACCTGGATCCCGGAAAACGTCCGGAGGATGATCCGGAGGTTGACCCAGGTCAGGATCCCCACCAACGCCCCAGCGCCGAGACGCCCTCCCCACTCCCAGAGGAGCCGGGTGCGGAACACCCGAGCCGCTCCTTCAGCGGAGAACCAGAGGGCATCCACATACAGGGCGATCCCCCACCGGACGAGGAGGAGGACGAAGAGGAGCCCCAGGAACCCCCCGAGGATCATCCGGCCCCGCATCCCTCCAAGGAACCGAAGGGGACGACTCTCAGCCATGGATGCCCTGACCTCGAAGCCAACGCTCCACCTGGCCGCGAATCTCGGCCAGCCGCTCCTCGTTCCGGGCTTCGAACCTGAGGACCAGCACGGGCTGGGTATTGGAGGCCCGGATCAGAGCCCAGCCGTCACCGAAGAGGATCCGAACTCCGTCCACGTCGACGACGTCGTGGGTCGCCGAGAAATGCTCGGCAGCGGCGGCGACGACGAGCGTCTTCACCTCCTCGGTCACTTCGAGGCGGATCTCCGGGGTCGACACGTATGTGGGAAATCCATCCACCGTCGTCGAGATGGGTTCGGAGCGATCCGCGATCATTCGGGCGAGCCGGCAGGCGGCGTAGAGCGCGTCGTCGATTCCCAGATAGTCCTCACCTCCGAAGCAGATGTGGCCGGAGAGCTCTCCGGCCAGGGGCGCTCCCGTCTCCCGCATCTTCTCCTTCATGAGGGAATGGCCCGTCTTCCACATGAGGCTGCGCCCCCCGGCCGCGTCGTAGACCTCCGGGAGGAGCTGGGAGCACTTCACGTCGTACAGGAGGAGCTGTCCCGGGCCCTTCCGCTCGAGGAGGTCGAGCCCGTAGAGAAGCAGGAGCACGTCGCCCCGAAGGATCCGGCCTCGATCATCCACCATCCCGATGCGGTCGGCATCCCCATCGAAGGCCACGCCCACCTGGGCCCCCTCCTTGCGAACGAGCTCGATCATGTCCGTGAGATACTCGTCGACCGTGGGGTCGGGGTGATGGTTGGGAAAGGTGCCGTCGGACTCACAATACAGGGGAATCACCTCGACGCCCAGTCGCTCCAGCAGACGCTCGGCCACCACCGCCCCGGTGCCGTTCCCACAGTCGACCACCATTCGGACCCCTTCCACCGGACCGATCCGCCCCACCACATCGTCCACGTACGCATCCAGTGTCGGGTGGTCGATCCGGTCCCCGCGGGAGGACGGCTCGGGGGCCGGCGGGTGACCCGACGTCACCCGGGTCCGGAGCTCCTGGACCTGATCGCCGAAGAGGGAACGTCCCAGGGCGGTCATCTTGACCCCGTTCCAGCCGACCGGGTTGTGCGACCCGGTGACCTGAAGCGCCCCATGCACCCGAGGCTGGGTCTTCTCGGCCCACCAGGTGACCGGGGTGGGAACCACCCCCAGGTCCAGGACGTGGACCCCCACCTCGTTGAGGCCCTGGACCAACGCGTCGGCCAGGGCCGAAGAGGTCGGACGGTTGTCCTGACCCAGGACCACCCGGAGCGACTCGCCATCCGAACCGGCGTCATCGGCCATGGTCCGAAGCAGGCCGCCGTAGGCCCGGCCCACCTCCAGGATCAGGGCGGGAGTCAGCTCGCGGCCTACGATTCCGCGAATGTCATATTCCCGGAACACGTGGTGCGGAACGTCCATGTCTCCAGGCACTCAGGCGGAAGGAATCAGGGTCGCAGCCCCAGGAAGGTATCTCGAGCCAGCCCCATCCCTTCGGCGCTCGCCATGGCGCCATCCAGGAGGCCGCCGGGAAGAATCCCCAGATACACGATGATCCCGGCGGCGACGATGAGGGTCATCCGGAGGGGGATGGACGCCCAGACCCCTACCTGAGCGTCGTCCCGGGCAGCCGAACGCATCCACATGTACCAGGCCACCCGCAGATAATAGTAGTAGGAGAGCACCGTCGTGAGGACCAGAATCACCGACAGGGTCCAGAGCTGGCTCTCCACCGCCCCCTGCAGGATATAGATCTTGGCCATGAACCCGCCGGTGCCCGGGAAACCGGCCAGGGAGAGGAGAAAGATGGTGAAGAGGACGGCCAGCAGGGGCTGGGTCCATCCGAAACCGGAGTAGTCCTCCACCTGGAGGCGGTCCTCGCCGTGCTGCGACACGACCATCAGGATCCCGAAGGCCCCGATGTTCATGACGGTGTAGACCAGAAGATAGAAGAGCAGCCCCGCCATGGCCATCTCGTTGGCTGCCGCCATGGCCACCAGGAGATACCCTCCATGGGCCACCGAGGAGTAGGCCAGCATACGCTTTACGTTCGCCTGCGTGAGGGCGATCAGGTTCGCGACGACCATGGTCAGGGCCGCCAACCACCACATCACCGGATACCAGGACTCGTAGAGCGCAGGAAAGGCCTCCATGAACACCCGGACGAAGGCCACGAAGGAGGCGGCCTTCACCGCCGCCGCCATGAAGGCCGTGGAGGGAGACGGAGCCCCCTCATAGACGTCCGGCGTCCACATGTGGAAGGGAACCGCCGCGACCTTGAAGGCAAACCCGATGGCGAGCAGCCCCATCCCTGCCAGGAGGAGTCCGGTGAAGCCAGCGCCCGCCTCCACGGTCGCCCCGATCTCGGGAAGGTGCACGCTCCCGGTGGCACCCCACACCAGGGCGATCCCGTAGAGGAGAAACCCGGAGGAGAAGGATCCCAGGATGAAGTACTTCAGCCCTCCCTCGGCCGACTTCCGATCCCGCCGATTGTACGCCGTGAGGACGTAAGCGGCGACGGACATGGTCTCGAGCGCCAGGAAGAGGAGGATGAGGTTCCGGGTCCCGCCCATCACCATCATGCCCACGGTGGCCAGGAGGACGAGGGCGTAGAACTCTCCCGCCTGGAGCTTCTGCCGCTCGATGTAGGTGGTGGAGACCAGGATGGTGAGCCCCGCACCCAGCAGGAAGAGCCAGTTCGCGAAGAGCCGGAAGGCGTCGAGAGTGATCATCGCGCCATCATCGGCGGCGGAGACGCCGTAGAGCCATCCGTTCACCGCCCCGGCCAGCAGGATGCCCACCAGGGCGATCCAACCGAGCGCTGCCGCGTTGGACGGGGGGTCCTCGGGGCGCCGCACGCCGGCCAGAAGGACGACCATGGCCCACGCAGAGAGGACGATCTCAGGCAGTAGCGCCCAGATGTAGTCGACGTTCGAAACGAAATCGAGTGTCATTCCGGATCAGCCCTCATCCCCAGTGAAGTCTCCTCCGCGGCGAACCGGGCCCTCGTTCCGGGCGACCCCGAGCCACATCGATGTGCGTGCTTCTGCTCCTGCGCCCGCATCGTCGGGTGCGGACAACCCCGCCCCCACCCCGAGCATCTGGGCCTGGCCCTCGTGCGAAGGGGGAACTTCCTCTACCCAGACCGCGTCGGCCGGCGCAGGTCCTACCTCTCCGGAGCGAACCACCTCCTGCAGAGGACCCACCCTGGCCCCGTCATCCACGTACTGCACGATGGCCTGCACCCCGGGCTCCATCCGGTCCAGCACCGGGGTCGGGAAGACCCCCAGAACCACCATGAGAATCAGGAGGGGCGACAGGACGGCGACTTCCCGGGAACTCAGATCCTTCATGGTCCGGTTCTCCTCCCTCTCCAGCTTGTTGAAAAGGATCTTCTGGACCATGGGAAGCATGTAGTAGGCGGCGAAGATGACGCCTGTGGCTCCCAGGAAGGCGATGACCGGATACTTCTCGAAGGTTCCCACGAGCGCGAGGAACTCGCCCACGAATCCGCTGGTCCCGGGAAGTCCGATGGAGGCCAACGCCGTGATCACGAACGCGGTGGCCATGAGCGGCGCTACCCGGGCCAGCCCCCCGAAGTCGGCGATCAGCCGGGTGTGCCTTCGCTCGTAGAGCATCCCGAGGAGCAGGAACAGCGCCCCTGTCGAGATCCCGTGGGAGATCATGACGAACAGCCCGCCCTGAAGTCCGTTCACGGTCACCGTGAAGATGCCCAGGACCACGAAACCCATGTGGGCCACCGAGGTGTAGGCCACGAGCTTCTTCGCGTCGGGCTGCACTGCCGCGACCCACGCGGCGTAGATGATGCCCACCACCCCCAGACTGAGCATGATCATGACCACCGTGGAGTGGACCGCCGCGTCCGGGAAGAAGGGGAGAACGAACCGGATGAACCCGTAGGCCCCCAGCTTCAGGAGGACTGCGGCCAGCACCACCGAACCCGGGGTCGGCGCCTCCACGTGGGCATCCGGGAGCCAGGTGTGGAAGGGGAAGAGCGGCACCTTGATGGCGAAGGCCAGGGCGAAGGCCGAGAAGAGCCAGATCTGCTCCGTCAGGCTGAGCGGCGTCCCCACCAGGTCCAGGTAGTGGAAGGAGGCAGGCGCTCCCGCCGCCTGCGCCTGGAACCAGAGGTAGAGGATTCCCACCAGCATGAGGAGGGATCCAAGGGCGGTATAGAGGAAGAACTTCACCGCCGCATAGATCCGTCGCTCCCCTCCCCAGACCCCCACAATGAAGTACATGGGGACGAGGGTCAGTTCGAAGAAGATGTAGAAGAGGAAGAGGTCCATGGACGCGAAGACCCCTACGATCCCCGTCTGGAGCAGGAGCATGAGGGCGTAGAAGGCCCGTCTCCGCTCTCCGATGTACTTGAAGGCCCCCAGGATCGCCACCGGCATGGTGAAGGTGGTGAGCAGGATCATGAACAGGCTGATCCCGTCGATCCCCAGGGCGTAGCTGACTCCCCAGAGTTCGATCCACGGGGTCTCGCTGGTGAGCTGGAAGAGGGACCCGGCGGGATCGAAGGCCCACCAGAGCCCCAGGCTCAGAACGAAGAGACCCGCCGTCCAGCCGAAGGCGAACTCCTTGACCTTCTCCTCGGAGATGAGGAGTACACCGGCGATGCCCACGAGGGGAAGCCAGATGAGGGCATGAAGGATCCAGCTATCGTAGGCGATGGCGTCGATGAGTGCAGTCATGACCGGCCCCCCCTCAAAGAATCAGGACACCGAGGACGACGAGCGCCCCCAGGGTCAGGATGAAGGCATAGGTGCCGATCTGCCCCGTCTGGAAGAGGGATCCGAACCACCCGACCCCCCGGGAAACCGACCCCACGGCGTTCACGGTCCCGTCGATGAGCACCTGGTCGATCCACCTCCAACAGGCCCTGGAAAGCCCGAGAATCGGCTGAACGATGAACCGGTCGTAGAACTCGTCCACGTACCACTTGTCGTGAAGGACCTTTCCGAACCCGGTGTCGGGCTCGGACTCGTGGGCCGGCCGGATCTCCCGGCCCGACACGAGCCGGGCACCGATCAGGACCACGGCCAGGGCCAGGCCGGTGGCGATGGCCCCCCACATCACGTGGCCTCCCCCCACCGGAGCCGTGGAGGCGTAGGCTCCCAGCTGCTCCAGGCGGACTGCGTCGGCCGAGGCCGTCACGGGCTCGAGCCACCGGTCCAACCAGTCGGACATGGGGAGCAGGCCGAAGCCGCCGAAGAAGGACTCACGCACGGACCCGGGCACGTTCACCCACCCGCCGAATACCGATAGCACCGCCAGGATTCCCAGTGGGACCGTCATGGTCAGGGGAGACTCGTGGAGGTGGACCGCCTCCGCCTGTCCGGTCCTATTCGGACCGTGGAAGGTCATGACCATCATCCGAGTCATGTAGAAGGCTGTGAGGAGCGCAGTGGCAATGGCCATTCCCCAGAGGATCGTGTAGAGGACCGAAGCCGGAGCCGAGGTTCCCACGTACCAGATGATCTCATCCTTCGAAAAGAACCCTGCGAAGGGCCAGATTCCGGCGATGGCCAGGGTGGCCACCCACATGGTGATCCAGGTCACGGGCATGAACCGCTTGAGCCCGCCCATATTCCGCATGTCCTGCGCGTCCCATTCCTTGTGGGTGGAATGGAGGGCGTGGTGCATCGAGTGGATCACGGCACCGGCCCCCAGGAAGAGGAGGGCCTTGAAGAAGGCGTGGGTCATGAGGTGGAAGACCCCGGCCGCATAGGCCCCGACCCCCACACCCATGAACATGAAGCCCAACTGGGAGACCGTGGAGTAGGCCAGAACCTTCTTGATGTCGTACTGCTTCAGGGCGATGGTGGCCGCAAAGAGGGCCGTAATGGCTCCGATGGTGGCCACCGCCGCCGCCCCCACCGGGGCCAGGGCGAAGAGGACCGAGGCCCGGGCCACCAGGTAGACCCCCGCCGTGACCATGGTGGCGGCATGGATGAGCGCCGAGACCGGCGTGGGCCCGGCCATGGCGTCGGGGAGCCAGACGTAGAGGGGCACCTGAGCACTCTTGCCCACCGCGCCCAGGAGCAGGAAGAGCGCGATCGCCGTGGCCGCGCCCCCACCGTAGACCAGGGCGTCGGGAGCGGCGGAGAAGATGGCCTGGTAGTCCAGGGTCCCGAAGATGGCGAAGAGGATGAACATCGCCATGAGGAGACCGAAATCTCCGACCCGGTTCACGATGAACGCCTTCTTGCCGGCGTCGGCCTTCTCCCGATCCTGGAACCAGAAGCCGATGAGCAGATAGGAGCAGAGCCCTACCCCTTCCCACCCCACGAACATCATGGGGAAGTTGGCCCCCATGACGAGGGTGAGCATGAAGAAGACGAAGAGATTCAGGTAGGCGAAGTACCGGGGATAGCCGGGGTCCTCCTTCATATATCCCACGCTGAACACGTGGATCAGGAACCCGACCCCTGTGATCACCATCATCATGATCAGGGAGAGCTGATCCAACTGGATCGCCGCCTCCACGGTGAGCGCACCGGTGGCCATCCAGGTCCAGTACGACCGGATCACCGGCTCGGTGAGCTCGACCCCGAACATCCCGACAAAGTTGACCAGGGTCAGGAGGAAGGCCCCCAGCATGACCCCGGGCCCGATCCAGGTGGGCAGGGTGTGGGTCGCCGGCCGGTCCCCGCCCGTCGTATCGGGCTCGGGGGACCCGGCGCGCACCGCCGCCGCTCCTCGAGTTCCGGCCTTCAGGGCCAGCGCCCCATTGATGGCGAAGCCCAGCAGGGGAAGCAGGAGGATCAGTCCGGGGAGAAAGGGATCGAATCCCCCCACGGCCTCCTGGGCCCCGAGCGCCGTGTTCAGCAATACGGTTCCGCTCATGACCTCACCACTTCAGGAGGTTGAAGTTGTCCACGTTCACCGTCTCGTAGTGCCGGAAGATGGAGATGATGATGGCGAGCCCCACCGCCGCCTCCGCCGCCGCCACGGTCATCACGAAGAAGACGAAGATCTGCCCTTCAATCCCCAGATATCTGGAAAGGGCGACGAAGGAGAGGTTCACCGCGTTGAGCTGTAACTCTACGCAGAGGAACATGATGATGGCGTTTCTCCGGATCAGGACCCCGAAGGTCCCGATCACGAAGAGGATCGCGCTGAGGACGAGGGCTTCGGCCAGCATGGTCGTCACACCCTCCGCTTGGCGATGACGATGGCCCCGACGAGCGCCACCAGGAGAAGGATTCCGGTGAGCTCGAAAGCCACCACGTAGTCGGTGAAGAGAGGCAGGGCGATGGCGCCGATGGCCCCCTGCTCAGCCAGAAGCTGATCCATCCCCTCCGGACCCGGGAAGTGCGCCATGATCGGGCTCTCCTCGGCTCCTCGGAACTGGCGGGCCAGGAGGCCGCCGATGGCCCCGGTCACGGCGAAGGCCAGGAAGAGCCCTACCCCGGACTTCAGATCGTCCTTGTAGTCATGCCCCAGGTTCAGGAGCATGATCACGAAGAGGAAGAGGACCATGATGGCGCCGGCGTAGACCATGACCTGGATCGCGGCCAGGAAGTGGGCCTCCATGAGAACGAAGATCCCGGCTACCGAAGCCAGCGTCCCCACCATGAAGAGGAGACTCCCCACCGGATTCTTCTGGAGAACCACGCCCAGGGCGCCCCCCACCGCCGTACCGGCGAACACGAAGAACAGGATATCAGCCATGAACGATGCGCCTTACTCGGAGCGGGGATCCGACGGATCCCAGAGGAGCGTGGTCGGATGGTCCTGCTCCATGAGGCGGTCCAGGTCGTACACGAACCGGTCACGGGTGTATTCCGCGTTCTCGAAATGAACCCCGACGTGGATCGCCTCCACAGGACAGACCTCCTGGCACATCCCGCAGAAGATGCAGCGGAACTCGTCGATCTCGTACACGATGGGATACCGGTTGCCCTGGTCGTCCTCGCCTCCGACAAGCCGGATGCAGTTCGCCGGACACACCGTGGGGCACAGGCCGCAGGCCACGCACTTCGGCCGGCCGTCGGCGTGGACCTCCATCCGGTGGGTCCCCCGCCAGCGCTCGGAGAGCGGGGGCTGCTCCTCCGGATACTGGCGGGTCACCTTCTTCGGATTCACCATGTGCTTGAAGGTGAGCGCCATCCCCTTCAGGGTGGCACGGATATAGGACGTCTGCCCGGGGTCCGGGCGCCGCATGACCTTTACTGTCGCTGCCATATCGCCAACCTCCGCGATGGGTGCTTGAACATTGCGTTCGGAATCCGGTTCACCGTCCGGCGCCTACGCCGGATCCGGGCCTCAGAGTCGGGCGATCCACCGTCCGCACCGGGGAGCGAACCTCCCGGTCCGTTCCACTCACCGCCGAACCCGAGATCAGGCGGTCGCTGTCGATGAAGAAGACGAAGATCACCGTGGCGAGCGTGCTCATGGCCGTGAGGACCGCTCCAAAGAGGAAGCCTTCCACGCCGAGCTGGTCGAGGACCAGAATGGTGGCCGCCAGGGCCATGACGTAGGCCAGGGCCACTGGCAGCATGACCTTCCACCCCAGGTGCATCACCTGATCGTAACGGAATCTGGGCAGCGTCCAGCGAACCCACATGAACACCAGGACGAAGAAGGCCGTCTTCAACGCGAACGAGACGAAGGTCAGGAGGGTCTTCCACCACGCCGGATTCGCCGCCACCGGCTCGCCGGCCGCCGTGAATCCGGAGATGAGCATGCCCTCGTACCAGATCATGTGGTCACCCGACCAGAAGGGAATGCTCCACCCTCCCAGGAAGAGGGTGGCCATGAGGGCCGAGGCCGTGAGGATATGGGAGTATTCCGCGATGAAGAACATGGAGAACTTCATCCCCGAGTACTCGGTGTGATACCCCGTCACCAACTCCGATTCAGCCTCGGGCAGATCGAAGGGCAGGCGATTCGTCTCGGCGAAGGCGGAGATCACGAAGAGAATGAACGCGAGCGACAGCGGGAACACGTACCAGAATCCCAGCTGCTGCTGCTCCCAGACGATCTGCGGAAGGGTGAGGTTCCCCGCCAGCATGAGCACCGGCACGATGGACAGACCCAGCGCCACCTCGTAGCTGACGAGCTGCGAGGCCGAACGGACTCCGCCCAGGAAGGCGTACTTGTTGTTCGAGGCCCACCCCGCCAGGAAGAGCCCGTAGACCCCCAGCGAACCGAGGGCCAGAACGAAGAGGATCCCGATGGGGATGTCGGCCACGATCATCCCTACCGTTCCCCAGGGGGTCTCGAGCGGAGCAGCGAAGGGCACGACGGCGAAGGTGATCACCGCGGGAACGATGGCGAGCGCCGGAGCCAGCACGAAGAAGAACCGATTCGCCGTGGCCGGCATCGTCTCTTCCTTCAGGATGTTCTTGAGTCCGTCCGCGGCGGGTTGCAGGATCCCGAAGGGTCCCACCCGGTTCGGTCCGAGTCGATCCTGGATGAAGCCGGCGAGCCGCCGCTCCATCAGGGTCATGAGGGCCACCACCGCCAGCAGGACGGAGAAGACCAGGAAGACCTTGATGGACGAGGTGACCAGGAAGGCTGTGGGTGAGAGATCGTTCATCCGAGCCGTCGATTCAGTGCGTCCATGAGAAGCCCCGACCGGGCGAACACCGAAGCGCCGCGCGGCCAGGGCCGTCGAATACCGAGGGGTGCTGGATCAACTGCCAGGGAGTGCCACTGGTTCGTTCACGAGAGCACCTCGGGTGCCGATGGTCTGATAGGAGAGCCCCTGGAGCTCAGGAGCCACTTCCGCCACCTGAAGGAAGGCCTCGGCGGCGGTGGAGATGCCCCGGCCTCCGCCCTCCAGGCGGAGCTGCAGGGCCGCCAGCGCGATCCAGGCTGGCTGCGCCGCGCCTGTGGCCTGGATTCCGGGCCAGAACCGCTGGACCCGGCCCTGGTGATTGATGAAGGTCCCCTCCTGCTCCGCGAAGGTGCACCGGGGGAGGAGGAAGTCGGCCTGGCGGGCCGCCGGACTCGGGTGCGCTCCCAGATACATATAGAGAGAGGCCTGTTCACCGAACCCCTGATCGAGATCGGCCAATTCGTCTCCCAGGACGATCAGAGTACCGGTGTGGCCCGAGAAATCCTCGAGCCCCCCCCTGCCCTCGTCGTCTCCGACCCGCTCCATCCCCAGGATCTCTGCGCCCTTTCCGTTCGGAGCCAGATCCCGGCGGCGGGCCAGATCGGAGAATCCGGGCAGGGGAATCTCCTCGTCCGCCCGAGGCATGCGGTAGACGATGCGGCCGCCACCCAGGTGGTCCACGAGCCTGCGCAGGGCGCCGAGTTCCTCGGTGGAGGCGAAAGGCGAGGCCACGGCTAGTGCCGGCCTTGGATCGTCGAGCCGCTCGGCCAGCTCATCCAGGACCGAGCTCCAGTCGGTGATCACGTACTCCCCCCCCACCTTGTAGGCCGGGGCCTCCAGCCGGTCCTCCCGATTCATCCATTCGTACCGATGGCGACCGTAATCGCACATCCAGTACTCGTTCACGGAGAGGTTGGCCCGAGGTTTGATTCGCTGGACGCGATTGTCCCGGACGTGAAGGTCGATGTTGCACCCCTGGGAGCAGTTCGGGCAGATGCTCGGGGTGTGGTCCAGATCCCAGGCCCGGGCCTTGTGGAGGAAGTCCTTCGACACCAGGGCCCCGACGGGACAGATGTCCACGATGTTTCCGGCGTAGGGCGAGCCCTCGACCCCATCCTCGAAGAAGGTGTCGATGATTGACCGGTTTCCCCGCTCCACCACGGTGAGGCGAGGATCCTGGGCCTTCTCTTCCATGAACCGGACGCACCGGGTGCACATGACGCATCGATCGCCGTAGAAGAGGATGTCTCCCCCGAAGTCATCCCGACCGAAGACCCGCTTCGGCTCTCGACTCCGGCCGTGCTTCCGGCCCTCGGCGTGCACGTAGTCCTGGAGCTTGCATTCCCCGGACTGGTCACAGATGGGGCAGTCGAGGGGGTGGTTCGCCAGGTAGAACTCCAGGACCCCCTGCCGCATCTCCGTGGCCTGCTCACTCTCGGTCAGGACGACCTGGCCGTCCTGCGCAGCGGTGACGCAGGAGGCCTGCAGCTTGGGCGCCCCCTGAACCTCCACCAGGCAGAGGCGGCACTGGGCCGGGGCCGTAAGGCCCGGATGGTAGCAGTAGTGAGGCACACGCGTACCCATGGACTCGGCGGCCTGGAGGATCGTCGTTCCCTTGGGAACGGTCACCTCCTGGCCATCGATGGTCAGGGTTACGGTTTCCTGGGTCGCTTTGGAATCTGCCATAACTTGAACTCGATCGGAGAAGTGAGGTGCGCGACCTTCAGGCCGCGCCCACCTTCTCTCCCCGACGGATGAGTGCGAGGTAGTCGTCGCGGAACTTCTCGATGGAAGAGGCGACGGGAGCCGCGGCCGAATCCGAAAGGACGCAGATCGTCGTGCCGGTCATCTGGTCTCCCAGTTCCAGGAGGGTGTCCAGATCGTCTTCCCTGCCCCGCCCATTCTCGATCCGGACGAGGATCCTGGAGAGCCACTGTGTTCCTTCCCGGCATGGGGTGCACTGTCCGCAGGACTCGTGAGCGTAGAAGTCCACCATCCGCCGGACCTGCTTCACGATGTTCGTGCTGTCGTCCATGACGATGACCGACGCGCAGCCCAGCATGGAACCGCACTCCACCACGCCTTCGTAATCCAGGGAGCAGGCTTCGGCCTCTTCGGCCGACATGATGGGCACCGAACTGCCGCCCGGGATCACAGCCTTCAGGGAACGCCCTTCCCGGAGGCCTCCACAGACGTCGTAGATCAACTCCTTCATGGGGAAGCCCAGAGGGAGTTCATAGTTGCCGGGGCGCCGAACGTGTCCGCTCACACAGAACAGCTTGGTCCCCGGACTCTTCTCGGTGCCCCACTGCCGGTACCACTCCCCCCCGTGCTCCACGATGTGCGGCACCGCTGAGAGAGTCTCCACATTGTTGATCGTGGTGGGCTTGCCGAAGGCCCCGACCGCCGCCGGAAAGGGAGGCTTGACGCGGGGCAGGCCGCGCCGACCCTCGAGGGAGTTCATCAGCGCCGTCTCTTCGCCACAGATGTACGCACCGGCCCCGGCGAAGACGGTGATGTCGATCCTGTGACCCGTTCCCAGGATGTCCTCGCCCACGTATCCCGCTTCGTAGGCCTCTTCCACGGCTCGGGCCATCACCTGTGTGGCCTCGAAGAACTCCCCGCGACAGTAGATGTAGACGTGCTCGGCCTGGATCGCGTAGGCCCCGATGAGACATCCTTCGATGAGCTGATGGGGGCTCCAACGCAGGTGTTCCCGATCCTTGAAGGTCCCGGGCTCCGATTCGTCGGCGTTGCAGAGGAGGTAGTGGGGACCCTTCTTCTCCTTGGGCATGAAGGACCACTTCACGCCGGTGGGGAAGCCCGCGCCGCCCCGCCCTCGCAGTCCCGATGCCTTGACCTCCTCGATGACCTTCTCCCGCCCCATCTCGAAGGCTTTGCCCAGCGCCTGGTAGCCCCCCAGCGCCTTCCAGCCCTCCAGGGTACGGGTCCTGGGATCGCCCCAGCCCCGGCTGAGAACCCGGACCTCCTTTTCGTGCGTGTAAGGATACGCCATGGATCAGCTCGCCTCGTCCCGAAGTCGGTCCAGGATCGCCGGCACATCGGCCGGCGTCACATTCTCGAAGTACCGGGAATTGATCTGGATCGCGGTCGGGGTCCCGCACGCGGCCAGGCATTCCACCTCCATCACGGTGAAGAGGCCGTCTTCCGTGGTTTCGCCCATCTCGGTCTCCGTGGCCTCGAGAAAGGCCGCCAGTACCTCATCTCCCCCACAGAGGTTGCACGAGATGTTCGTGCAGACCTGGATGAGGAATCGGCCCACCGGCCGCTTGTTGTACATGGTGTAGAAGGTGGCCACACCCCGGACGTAGGCGTCGGAGAGCCCCAGCATTCCCCCTACCTCCCGCATGGTGTCCTGAGAGATGTGGCCCCGGATCTCCTGGGCCAGGTTCAGCGCCGGGAGCAGAGCCGCGCGAGCCGTGGGGAACCGGGAGCGGATCTTCTCGAAACGCTCCTCGTAGGGGCCCTCGAAGAGAGGTGCCTCCGGTTCCCGGTCCTTGAGCATGTAGGGATAGGTGGGCGCACGTCCGGGGTGCCCCCCATGGGCGGGGAGGTCTCCCACGTATTCCTCCCCACGAACCAACTCCTCGGTCAGGTCGAACTCCCCGGTGTTCCCGGCCCAACCCGGATTACGGAAGGGGATCTCGTCCGCACCGGACGGCTTCACCGAATCACTCACCGGTCGATTTCTCCCAGGACGATGTCCAGGCTGGCGTTCACCATGATCACGTCTGCAAATAGCCCTCCCTCCACGAGCTTCGGGATCACGGAGAGGTTGATGAAGGAGGGGGGCCGCACGCGCCAGCGCACGGGTTTGGATCCGCCATCGCTCACCACGTACATCCCGAGTTCGCCCTTCGACCCCTCGATGGAGAAGTGGGACTCGCCGGGAGGCGCCTTCACCCCCTCCATGACCAGCTTGAAATGGTGGATCATGGACTCCATGTCGTTCATGAGGTCCGTCTTCGACGGGAGGATGACCCGGGGGTCGTCCACATTCATGGGCCCATCGGGAAGTCGGTCCAGGGCCTGGTGAAGAATCCGACAGCTCTGGCGCATCTCTTCGATCCGCACCATGTACCGGTCGTAGCAGTCCCCATGCTCGCCGATGGGGACTTCGAACTCGTAGGTCTCGTAGTCGTAGTAGGGCCGGTCCTTGCGCACATCGTAGGGAACGCCGGAGGCCCTGAGGTTGGGTCCGGAGAAGCCGCAGTTGATGGCATCCTCCCCGTTGATGACCCCCACGCCCTGGGTCCGGCCGATGTGGATCGCGTTGTGCGAGAGCAGGGACTCGATCTCGTCGAGGGTCTGGGGAAACTGGTTCACGAACTCCCGGACTCCTTCGAGCCACCCCTCCGGGAGGTCGGCCATCATTCCCCCGATCCGGGTGGCCGAGGTCGTGATCCGGGCCCCCGTGTAGGCCTCGTGGAGGGTGTAGACCTTCTCGCGCTGCTGGAAGGCGTAGAGAAAGGGCGTGAACGCTCCCACGTCGATGGCCCAGGTTCCCAGCCAGAGCAAGTGTGAGAAGATCCGGTCCAGCTCCATCATCACCACCCGGGTCACCTTGCAGCGCTCGGTGACCTCGACGCCCATCATCTTCTCCACGGCCATGGCGTAGGCACAGTTGTAGATGAAGGGAGCCAGGTAGTCCATCCGGTCGGTGAGAGGAATGACCTGGTTCCAGGTCCGATACTCTCCGAGCTTTTCGAAGGAGGAGTGGAGGTACCCGATGTGGGGCAGACAGCGGACCACCGTCTCCCCGTCCAGTTCCAGGACGAGGCGCAACACCCCGTGGGTCGCCGGGTGCTGGGGACCCACGTTGATGAGCATCTTCTCCGACCGGAGAACCGGCTCGGTCAGGTCAACGGGGGGCAATACTCCGTGGGCAGGACGAAAGTCCATCCCCATCTCGGGAGTACGGCTCACCTCGAGTTCGACGGTCTTCTTCGACATGGGTCCTCGTTCGGATCGATGATCCAGGGAAGTCGCCACCGGGTCAGCCCCGGTCGGCGTCCTCCTCGGCGGAGCCCTGGTTCGCTGATCCAGGGGAATCCTCTTCGAGTGGTACCGGCTCCCCCCCCACCTCCTGCCAACCCACGACCTGAAAGTCGCGCCCCGGCCCGTAGTCCGCGGGGATGTAGTAGTCCTCCGGAGTCTGGGCGAGGGCGCGCCGTGTCTGCTCCGCCCTCGAAAACCGCCCGCGAAGGGGGAAGTCCTTCCGGAGGGGGTGTCCCTCCTCGTATCCCTCGGGCATGAGGATGCGGCGCAGGTCCGGATGATTTCGGAAACGCACCCCGAACATGTCCCAGACCTCACGCTCGAGCCAGTTGGCAGCTTCCCACAGAGGCACGACCGAGTCGATCTCCAGCTCGGAGAGCGGAAGCTCCACCTTCAGCCGGATTGCCCTGCGCATGGGGATGGAATAGAGCTGGTAGACCACCTGGATCGGACGCCCCGATCCGTAGTCGACTGCGGTGAGGTCGGAGAGATAGTTGTAGAAATGGTCCGGGTCCGTCTTGAGCCATTCAATGATCTCGAAGGCGCGCTCGGGGCTCACGAAGACCACGTGCTCGTCTCCAGCCACGACCTCATGACGAAGCACAGCGTCTCCGAATCGCTCCTCCAGCCCGAGGACGGACGGATGCGCCTGATCCTTCCCGTCCAGGGAAACCAGACCGGTCTCCTGTTCTTCAGCCTCATCGGGCAGGGGAGCCTCCCGGTAGCCGGAAGATTCATCGCTGCTCATGCAGCCGCTCCTGGGATTTCATCGGAGAGGGTGGATCGCGAAAACGAACGCATCAGGGGGCCCTGTCCTTCGGCCGCTCCGTGGGAATTCCGGTCTCGAGTCCGCTGGCCCGATTCTGCAAGGTGGAGTTGCCGAAAGGGCCGGAGAGGGCCGCGACCTCATGGGCATCGGCCAGAGGCCGACCCACCTGGTCGGGATCCTCGGCCCGGTTCGCGGCGTGCTCACCCAACGTCTCCCCGCGGATCTTTTCCTGGATCATGATCAGGCCGTAGATAAGGGCTTCGGGCCGGGGCGGGCAGCCCGGCACGTAGACGTCCACCGGAATGATCGTGTCGATGCCCTGAACCATCGAATAGGCATCGAAGACGCCACCCGAGGAGGCGCAAGCCCCCATGGACACGCACCACTTGGGCTGGGGCATCTGATCCCAGATCCTCCGGAGGACCGGAGCCAGCTTGTATGGAACCCGCCCGGCACAGATGAGCACATCCGCCTGGCGAGGGGAGAAGGACATCCGCTCCATCCCGAACCTGGCCAGGTCGTGGGTCGAAGCCGCCGACGCCATCATCTCGATGGCGCAGCAGGCCGTGCCGAAGGGCATGGGCCAGAGAGAATTCCTGCGGGCCCAGTTCACGACGAAGTCGACTTTGGTCGTCAGGAAGGTGGGCGTACCCTGTCCGAAGATTCCTCCGGGAAGCCCACTTCCCTGCTCCTTTGTCCGGTCGCTCATTGCCAGTCCAGACCTCCCTTCCGCCACTCGTAGATGAGTCCAACCACCAGGATGACCACGAAGATGGAGACGGCGATGAAGCCCTCCCACCCCAGCGTCCTCATCTCCACGGCCCAGGGGATCAGGAAGATCGCCTCGAGGTCGAAGATGATGAAGCTGATGGCCACCATGTAGAATTTGACTGAGAACCGGGCCCGGGTATCCCCCAGGGGCACCATTCCCGACTCGTAGGGCATGTCCTTTTCAGGAGTGGCCCGTCGGGGATTCAGGATGTGCGCCGCCGCCAGCATTCCCACCGCATTGACGATGGAGACACCGAACAGGAGCAGTACCGGAAGGTAGCTTTCCGTCATAGCCCGAAGTGGCAGTTCTTGATTGTGAAATCGTTCACGTTCTGAGACTTCGAATGTACCCGAAATTGCGGAGGGGTGTCAACCCGAAACGCACCCCCTGGAGGGCGGTGGAGAGGGCTGACGGCGGGCCTTGTCCGTTCCCCCGCCGCACCCCTATAATCAGCCCGTTTTCGGTCCGGTTCCTTCGGTTCCGTCCCCTCCAATTCTCCCCACCGCCCCCTGCCCAGGATGACGATTCGGAGCGATCGCTGGATCCGGAAGATGAGCACTGAACACGGGATGATCGAGCCCTTCGAACCCGGACAGGTCCGAGACGGGGTGATCTCCTACGGGGTCTCCTCCTTCGGGTACGACATCCGGGTGGCTCCTGAGTTCAAGGTCTTCACCAACGTCCACAACGTCGTGGTCGACCCCAAGGCCTTCGATGATCGCTCCTTCGTGGATGTCCACGAGGAGAGCTGCACGATCCCCCCGAACTCCTTCGCTCTGGCGCGAACGGTGGAGTACTTCCGGGTGCCCAGGGACACCCTGGTGCTGTGTGTGGGGAAGAGTACCTACGCCCGATGCGGAATCATCGTGAACGTGACTCCGCTGGAACCGAGCTGGGAGGGCTTCCTGACCCTGGAGATCTCGAACACCACCCCTCTTCCGGCCCGAATCTACGCGAACGAGGGCATCGCCCAGCTGCTCTTCTTCCAGGGCGACGAGGAGCCCGAAGTGGCCTACGCCGACCGGAAAGGGAAGTACCAGAGCCAGACCGGTGTGACGCTGCCGAAGCTTTAGAAGGCTGTTGAAGAACAGGAGCGACCGCCGTTGGGAGCGCCAGGCCGCTGGATCCAAGGCGGCTCGCCGCAGGCATAGCGGACGAGCTACGTCGAGGCGGACGAACGACCGAGGTGGGCACCTGCCGCCCCAACCGAGCGGCTGATGACGCAGCAGCGCGCAGCGCCTGGGGCGCGTCCCCCGCGAGACCTCCGAGCACTGCGCAGGAGAACCCGACGGAGGAAGGGCGAGGCGGAGGGCGGAAGGGGGCTCCCTGAGGCACCTCCCGGCGGTTCAGTCCCCCAGTTCCATATTCCGGAACTCGGTTCCGGAATATGGAACTGGGGGGACCCGTCCTCCGGGGTCAGGCCGCGCCCATGATCTCGATCAACTCGATCCGGAAGACCAGCCAGTCCTGGCCTCCGTAGGCCAGTTGTGGCGGAACGAGAAGGAACCGCGTGCCCCCTTCCCTCATTCCCAGCACCCCTTCGGAGAACCCGAAGATGAGCTCTCCCGATGCGGGCACGAACTCGAGGGGTCCGCGGTCTGCCGAACTGTCCTGCTCGGAGCCGTCGGGCAACCAGAGGACGTAGTCTACACGGACGAAGCTGTCGGCCACTACCTCATTGCCATCCTCGTCGCCCACCTCTTCATCCCGGACCCACAGGCCCGACGGCCACTCCTCGAACTCGGCCAGATCGATCCCCAGCGACTCGGCGAACTCCACCTCGTCGATTCCGGGGGGTGGGGGCGGAGTGGTGATGTCGCTGTCCAGGCAGCCGGTAAGGAAGAGGGTGAGAAGGAACGCTACGAGGCCCCACGCGCCTCCGGCAGCAAGGATTCCCCGCGGCTCCCGCAAGGGTTCTGCTCTGACCTGCTTCATCGATCATCCTCGAAGAGGTGGATTGGGGGACGGCGTTGGTTCCCGCCGACCGGTCCGGCCTCCGGCTGAGGCCGGGGGGCTCAGCGCTCGAACACGACCCGCCCGTCGACCATGGTGAGATCCACACCGATGTGCTGGAGTTCCTCCGGGGGGACCTCCAGGGGATTCCGGTCCAGGATGACCAGGTCCGCCAGGTAACCGGGGGCCAGCCGACCCTTCACGTCCTCATGCCCTTCCGCCCATGCGTTGTTCACGGTGTAGGCCATGAGGGCCGTCTCGGCGTCGATGCGCTCCTCCGGAACCCAGCCGCCCTCGGGTTCTCCTTCGGGGGTCTGGCGGGTCACCGCGGCGTACATTCCCATGAGGGGATTGGCCGTGTACCACGACGCATTGGTACCGGGCCAGTCGCTCCCGAAGGAGAGAAGGACGCCCGCCTCGTCGAGAGTGTGGAACGCATAGGTCCAGCGGATCCGATCCGGCCCGATCCGCTCTTCCATCCAGCGCATGTCATCGATGGCATGGAAGGGCTGGACCTCTGCAATCACCCCCATCTCGGCCATCCGTTCCGCGGTCTCCGGACCGCGAAGGTGCTGCGCGTGAATGACCCTGAACCGCCGGTCATCCCGCGGCCCGTTGGCCTCCTCCACCTGTTCGAACATGGTGAGAAGGGTATCGATGGCATGGTCTCCGATGGCGTGGACCTGGGGCCAGTACCCCTCCTGGTCGGCCTCGATCATGAGGCGCTCCAGGTTGCCCTCGGGAAACATGATGTCCCGCCAGATCCCGAACTCGTCGTTGTGGTCGAAGGGCTCGTAGAACATGGCCGTGGAGTTGCCCATGATGCCGTCGACCCAGGCCTTGAAGCCGCCCAACTTGATGAAGTCGGAGCCAAAGTTCCGGGGCAGTCCGAGGGCGGCCTGATGCTCATACCGGTCGAGGGAGGGCCGGGCGTAGATCCGGGTGGTCAGCTCCCCCTCGTCCAGAAGGGCCTGATAGACGGGGAACATGGAGGGTGGGGTGTTGTCGTGGATCGTGGTCACACCATACTGGGCAAGGTCGGCCAGGGCCATCCGGGCCTCCTCCAGCTGCTGTTCGAAGGGCTTGGAGGGGATGACCTCCTGCACCCGCGATGCGGCCTCGGGGCTGAGGCGGCCCGTAGGCTCTCCATCGGCGCACTCCACCCCATTCCACGAGCAGTCCACTTCGGCGGCGTCAAGGGCCAGGTGGTTGGCGAGATACGCCGAACGGTCCCAGCGATTCAAGAGGACCGGGTGGTCCGGGGTGATGTCGTCGACCATGCCCCGGTCGGGGCTGAAGGGTTCGAAGGCCTCCCGCTCAGCCGCGCCGGCATCTCCCATCTCCCATTCTTCGTAGGCACCCCATTCGCCGCCCACCATCCACGAGCCCGAGGGCAGTCGTTGGGCTGCGGCCCCGACCTCTTCCCGGAGTCCAGCCTCATCCGACACCTCGAGCAGGTTTGCGCCCAGGAGGAGCGCTCCGGCCGAATTGAAGTGGGTGTGGTTGTCGATGAACCCAGGGCCAGCGAAGCGACCCTGCAGCTCCACGACACGGGTGTCGGAACCCTGGTGCCGGGCCACTTCGGCCTCGCTTCCCACGGCCACGATCCGGTTCCCTCGTACGGCCACGGCCTCGGCCCAGGGCGATCCGTCGTCTCCGGTCCAGACCTGCCCCCCCGTGACGATCACGTCGGCTCCGCCCCCCTGCGGCGCTTCGCAGGCCGTGAAAAGCATCAGGGCAAGGAGGGCGAGGGCTGCGAGGCCCGTCGACCGAGCGGCGCGGAGGATCGCACCACCCGGTGCGGTCTCGGCTCTGAAGACCGGCAAAGCGGCACTGCTTGTCTCGAATGCACTCATACGTTTCGTCCCAGGAGGTTCGAGTGAAGCGCGGGGGTCACCAGGCGGTCCACCCCCGGGATCACGGGGATGACAAGGGCACCCGCCGGGTGCCTCGCGAAAGCTGGCGTGGTCGAGGGCCGGGAGGCGTGCTCCCCGAGTCTCCCCCCAACGCACCACCGAACAGGACGGAGTGTCGGGGAGGGGGCCGACCAGACATGGTATCCAGAGGACCCCCGGGTGGGCAAGCCGGTGGCCGGACCTGGGTCACGGCGGAGGGAGAGATTACGAAAACGCCTCGACCCCCTGCTGCAGCAGGGGGTCGGGATCCGATCAGACTGCTAGTCCCTGCCCACCCCTACCCCGGCCAGGGTTGCCCTGAAGACGTCCCGGTTGAGGCGGGAGATGTAATCCACGCTGATGCCCTTGGGACACACCTCCTGGCAGGCCCCGTGGTTCGTGCAGTTCCCAAAGCCCTCTTCGTCGTGGACGGTGATCATGCTGGCCGCCCGCTCCAGTCGCTCCGCCTGCCCCTGGGGGAGATAGGAAAGGTGGGCTACCTTCGCGGCGGTGAAAAGCATCGCCGAGGCGTTGGGGCACGCGGCCACACAGGCTCCGCACCCGATGCAGGCAGCGGCGTCGAAGGCCCGGTCCGCATCGGGCTTGGGAACGGGCACGGCATTGGCGTCCGGTGCACTCCCGGTGCGGATCGATACGTATCCGCCGGCCTCGATGATCCGGTCGAAGGCGGACCGGTCCACCACGAGATCCTTCATGATGGGGAAGGAACGCGCCCGCCAGGGCTCTACCCAGATCTCGTCGCCATCGCTGAAGGAGCGCATGTGGAGCTGGCAGGCGGTGATGAGCTTCTCGGGACCGTGGGCGACCCCGTTCACCATCATCCCACACGACCCACAGATCCCCTCCCGACAGTCATGCTCGAAGGCGATGGGCTCGCCCCCGTCGAGGAGGATTCGCTCGTTCACAAGATCCAGCAGATCCAGGAACGACATGGAAGGCGAGACGTCTTCCACATCATAGGTTTCGAAGTCCCCCTTGGACCGGGGCCCCGACTGTCTCCAGACGTGCAGCTTCAGCTTCATTACTTGTAGCTCCTCTGGGAGAGGGGCACGTTTTCAAAGGTCAACGGCTCCTCGTGGCGAGTGGGCTCCTGGCCCACTCCATTGAATTCCCACACCGCGCCGTGGGAGAAGGCCTCGTCGTTCCGCTTCGCCTCGCCCTCATCGGTGGTGTGCTCCTCCCGGTAGTGTGCTCCGCAGGACTCGTCCCGGGTCAGCGCATCCCAGCACATGACCTCGGCGAACTCCAGGAAGTCGGCCACTCGACCGGCCTTCTCCAGGGATTGGTTCAGGTCGTCTCCACTTCCGGGGACCCGGACGTCGCTCCAGAACTGCTCCCGGATCTCCGGGATCTTCTGGAGCGCTTCCCTCAGCCCACTCTCGGTTCGCGACATTCCGCAGTGATTCCACATCACCCGCCCCAGCTCGATGTGGAACGAATCCACGCTCCGACTTCCGTTGATGGAGAGGAGGCGGTCCTGAGTCTCCTTCACCTCCCGAACGGCGTCTCTGGCGGCGGGGTGGTTCTCATCCACTCCGCCCCGGGGACCATCGGCGAGGTAGTTCCCGATGGTGAGAGGGATGATGAAGTACCCGTCGGCCAGGCCCTGCATGAGTGCGGAGGCCCCGAGGCGATTCGCGCCGTGGTCGGAGAAATTGGCTTCGCCGATGGCGAAGAGTCCGGGGACCGTGGTCATGAGGTCGTAATCCACCCAGAGTCCCCCCATGGTGTAGTGGGGCGCCGGATAGATCCGCATGGGCACCTGATACGGGTCCTCTCCGGTGATCTTGTCGTACATCTGGAAGAGGTTTCCGTAGCGCTCCTCCACGGTCTCCTTGCCCAGCCGCTGGATCGCGTCCCGGAAGTCGAGGAAGACCCCGTTCTTCATGGGGCCGACCCCGTGACCCGCATCCACCATCTCCTTGGCCCGCCGGGAGGCGATGTCCCGGGGTGTGAGGTTCCCGAAGGAGGGATAGAGCCTCTCGAGGTAGTAGTCCCGCTCGTCGTCGGGAATCTGATGCGCGGGCCGGTCGTCCCCCGCCTTCCTGGGTACCCAGATGCGGCCGTCGTTGCGAAGGGACTCGCTCATGAGGGTGAGCTTCGACTGGTAGTCACCGCTCTGGGGAATGCAGGTGGGGTGGATCTGGGTGAAGCAGGGGTTGGCGAAACCCGCGCCCCGTTTCGTGGCCCGCCAGGTGGCCGTGACGTTGCACCCCTTCGCGTTCGTCGAGAGGAAGAAGACGTTGGAGTAGCCCCCGGTCCCCAGCACCACGGCATCGGCCATGTGGGCCTCGATCTTCCCGCTCACCAGGTGTCGGGTCACGATGCCGCGCGCCTTCCCGTCGATGACGATGACATCCAGCATCTCGTGCCGGTTGTACATCTTGACCCGCCCCTCGGCGACCTGGCGTTCAAGCGCCTGGTAGCATCCCAGGAGGAGCTGCTGCCCCGTCTGTCCCCGAGCGTAGAAGGTCCTGGACACCTGCGCCCCGCCGAAGGACCGGTTCGCCAGAAGCCCCCCGTACTCCCTGGCGAAGGGAACCCCCTGGGCCACGGCCTGATCGATGATGTTCACCGACAGCTCGGCCAGACGGTGGACGTTGGCCTCCCGAGACCGGAAATCCCCTCCCTTCACGGTGTCGTAGAAGAGGCGGTAGATGGAATCGCCGTCGCCCTGGTAGTTCTTGGCGGCGTTGATTCCCCCCTGGGCCGCGATGGAGTGGGCCCGACGGGGAGAGTCGTGGAAGGTGAAACAGTGGACGTCGTAGCCCAGCTCGCCCATGGTGGCGGCTCCGGCGCCTCCAGCGAGTCCGGTGCCCACTACGATCACCTTGTACTTCCTCTTGTTCGCCGGGTTCACCAGGTTCATGTCGAACTGATGATTCTCCCACTTCTTGTCGATGGGACCGGCGGGGATCTTGGCGTCGAGCTGCATGCCGCTCACTCCTCCAGGTTCTCGTGTCCGATGGGGCGGGGGGTCAGCCCAGGGTCAGGATTCCGGCCAGGACGGCCACCGGTACGACCGCGAACCCGACGAAGAGCCCCGCGGAGATGACGGCGGCGAGGGGCCTGCGGATCCGATCCACCCGGGGATTCTGGACCCCGAGGGTTGAAAAGACGCTCCAGAGGCCGTGGTACAGGTGGAGGCAGAGAGCTCCCACCGCCAGCACGTAGAACCCGGACACCAGGGGATTCTGGAATCCGATGACCAGATTCTCGTAAACGCTCCCGTACTCGAAGTCCGGATGTACCGTTCCGGTGGTGAAGTGGAGGATGTGGTAGACCACGAAGGCCGCCACGATCACGCCACCCCAGCGCATGGTGCGAGAGGCGTAGGAGAACACCTGGGACTTCTCCTTCCGGTAGCGATCCGGTCGAGCGCTCCGGCTCTGTGACCAGAGTTGGACCGCAGCCAGAATGTGAACCCCCACGGCGACGAGGAGGGCGATCCGCACCCCCCAGAGAAGGCCATACTCTGGAATCAGGGGATACCCGAACTCACGGAGAAACTGTCCATAGGTGTCGAGAGGGTGGGGTCCGACGCCGTCCCAGGACTCGAAGGCCTTCAGGTTTCCAAGCATGTGGCCCACGACGAACCCGAAGAGGATGAGCCCGGAGAGGGCCATCATGATCTTCTTGCCCACCGATGAGCGATATAGGGTCATCACCCGACGCATGTAGACGACTCCTTGCGAGACGGGGACGGGGTCATCGAAGGCCCCGCCGTCCCGTTCGAACCATGGGAAGCGAAAGGACCCCGGCGCCTGAATTGGATGCCGGAGTCCACTCGGGTCAGTCCAGCTTGGTGATGGTGGAGCGCACTGCCTCGGCGCTCTGCTCCAGTTCGGCTCGTTCGGCCTCGGTCAGCTCCACTTCCAACACCTCCAGGAGGCCCCCTTCGCCCAGCTTGCAGGGAACGCCCAGGTAGATCCCCTCCTGTCCGTACTCTCCTTCCAGATACGCAGCACATGGGAGAATGCGTCGTTTGTCCTTCGCGATGGCTTCGGCCATCTGGACGGCAGCAGAGGACGGGGCGTAGTAGGCGCTTCCCGTCTTCAGGTAACCCACGATCTCCGCGCCTCCCTTGCGGGTGCGCTCGATGAGCGCGTCAATGCGCTCCCTGGAGATGAGCTGGGTGAGGGGGATGCCGCTCACCGACGTGTAGCTCACCAGGGGAACCATGGTATCGCCGTGTCCGCCGAGAACCAGAGCCTGGATGTCTTCCACCGAGCAGTCCAGCTCCATGGCGATGAAGGAGCGGTACCGGGCCGTATCCAGGACGCCGGCCATCCCGATCACCCGTTCCTTGGGAAACCCCGAGGCCTTCAAAGCCACGTACGACATCACGTCCAGTGGGTTGGACACGACGATGATGATGGAATCCGGCGCCACACGGGCGATCTCCTTGGAGACCGATTCCACGATCCCGGCGTTCGTCTTGAGGAGGTCATCCCGACTCATGCCCGGCTTCCGGGCCACCCCGGCGGTCACGATGAAGAGCTCCGAACCGGCCGCCGCATCATAGGACGAAGAACCGGTCACCCTGGTGTCAAATCCCTCAACGGGAGCACTCTCCCACTGATCCAGCGCCTTCCCCTCGGGAATCCCCTCCGCCACATCGATCATGACGACCTCTCGTGCCAGCTCCATCTCGGCCAGACGCTGGGCGGCCGTCGCGCCCACGTTTCCGGCCCCTACAACGGTGATTTTCCGCATTCGTTTCCCTCGGGGGAGTCAGATGAGTGCCTGGATTGGAACCGCCGCAAGCTACCCGAGACCGGAGGGAGTGTCAACGCCGGGAAAGCCTTGAGGAGAGCCGTTTTTCGGCTGGGATACGGCAGGGCGCGCGAGTGAAAACCGCAGACTGGAAGTGGAGACCGTGGGAGTTCGGGGAGTTGCCGAAAGGGCAAGGGGTGGGAGGGCCACAGAAGGTCCAGGACCCAGGTCGACGGTGCGAGGTGGGACCCCGGGTGGGGGAAAGTCACCCGGTGCCCATGGGACTCCTCCTGGGGGATGCGGAGGAACGGACACCCTCAGAAGTGGAGCCGGCCCCCACCGCTCGAGCCGTCCTCCCCGCGACCCGAGCGGTCCCGGTGCATCTGCCGGATCCGCTCGTTGAAATCGTCGCGGATCACCTGGAAGCGAAGCACCTCCGCAGGTGACATGACCTCAAGGAGGCGGGCCTCCTCTTCCGACTCGATGCGGGCCTCCTCAGCCCGGACCGCACGGGTCTCCGAGAGGATACGACGCGCCTCCTTTTCGCCGCCTCCTTCCTCATGAAACGCCTTCTTCTGGGCGGAGAGGGCTCGGCGACGCTGGTAGAGCTCCCTTCGCTTCTCTCTCATCGAGCCCAGGATCTCCCCGATCTCGGATCGCACGTCCGCCCCGAGTCCCAGCTCCCGACTGAGCTTCCTTTCGAACTGGGCATGGAGGCGTGCCATCATCTCCTCCCGGGTGAGCTCCTGGCTTTCCGAGATACCACCGGATTGGGCCTGAGCCTCCAGCGGCAGGAGGCCGGGCGAGAGCACGGCCAGAAGGAGGAGGATCCACCAACCGCCGCCGCGGGAACGCCATGCTCCGAGGGACCGGGACCACGAGGGGTGCCTGCGATTCATCAGATGCCTCACTCCAGGTCGACCATGAGATCCCGAAGGACCTCGTCGGGGAGAGCGTCCAGGACCGGGGCTCCAGCGACCATCCATTCGTCGTACTCCCCCTCATCGGCGTCCAGGAACGACGTGAGAGCGAAGTCCAGGTCGGGCGAGGCGCCCCCGGTCCAGTAGAGTCCGATTCCAAGGGAGAGAACCAGCAAGGCGGCCACCGAGGTCATCCATCCGGCCACTCTGATCCTCGGCTCCAGGGAGAGCCGCCGGCGCGACTCCGTCACCTCGGCGACGATGCGGTGCGAGAGTCCGGCAGGGGGTCGGGGGCGAGCCTGGGCCACACGGGCCAGGAAGACGGCTTCCTCGTGGCAGTCGCCGCACTCCAGGAGGTGATCGTCCAGACCGGAGAGGTCCTCGGCGGACGTGGTCTCCGCGTACAACAGAGGCAGGAGATCCCGCACGGTCCCGCACGAGAGGGGCGCTTCGAGGGCCTTGCTACCAGGTGTTTCAGCCGTCATCGAGTCGCTCCCGAAGTCGTCGGATTCCGTGGTGGTAATTCACTCGCGCCGAGCCTTCCGTAGAATCGGTCAACTCTGCGATCTCCCTATAGTTGAGGCCGTCGAAGAGCCTCAGCGATACGGTCATGCGCTGCTTCTCCGGAAGTGTGGCCAGGGCTCGACGGACCCGCTCGACCTCCGTCGAGTCCAGCGCCTTCGTTTCAGGATCCGGATCGGGGTCGACGAGGCTCGGCGAGTCCTCCAGGGGGGCCTCCCGCCGCCTCCCGGCCCTGCGGAGTGCTCCCCACGCCTCATTCCGGGCGATGGAGAGGAGCCAGGTCCTGAAACTCGCTTCTCCACGAAATCCGTCGAGACTTCCCAGGGCCCGAACGAAGGTCTCCTGAGTCACGTCGGCGGCCCGATCCTCGTCCGTGAGGATGCCCAGAAGGAAGCGGTACACGACGCCTTCGTGTCGAGATACCAGACGTCCGAGTGCGTCTCGGTCCCCGTTCTGGGCCGCGCGCACCAGATCGGACTCATCGGCCGGTGTTTCCCCTGGACCGCTCCGCTGAACCTTCACCCGATGATCCTTCCCGTCACCAATGGAAGATGGCCCGTGGGAGGGCGGCGTTAAAAGGCTGTTGAACGACGCCTTCTGGAGAATGGGGGGGCCCGGCCGGGAATCTGGCCAGGGGGAGGCGTTGCGGTCGTGCGGTCAGGCGGACCCCGAGGGGAGGAGGGGGTCTACTGCTGCTCTCGACGTGCCCCCCTCTTCGCGACCTGGGATCGCAGGTGCTTGGAGGGCTTGAAGACGGGGACATGGCGGGCCGGGACCTCGACCGACTCTCCGGTTCTGGGATTCCGGGCCATCCGAGCCTTCCGCTTCTTGACCTTGAAGGTGCCGAAGCCCCGAATTTCGATGTGCTCCCCCTCCGCCAGTGCCTGCTTCACCGCATTGAGGAGACCGTCCACCACCATGGCACAATCCTTCTTGGTCACTCCAGGGCCGATCGCCTCAGCTACCTGTTCCACCAGATCCGCCTTCGTCATCCACCCCTCCTGCCGGGTCTTGACCGGCCGGTCATGTGCAACTGCTGATTGAGTATGCGACTTTGACGCCGTTCCATCTCCAAGGCGGGAATGAGACAACCCGAGCTCGAATCCGAACGGCGCCGAAACGGTAACCCGGCCCCGAAGCCCGGGTCAACCCGGGGAGCAACCTACGCAGTCCCCTCGGCCGGTGCCCTGCGCGCCTCCATCATCTCCACGAATTGATCGAAAAGATAGCGGGAGTCATGGGGGCCGGGCGCGGCCTCGGGATGGTACTGCACCGAAAATACGGGGAGCGTACGATGCTCCACACCCTCCACGGTGCCATCGTAGAGGTTGAGGTGGGTGACCTCCAGTTCCGGCGCGCCGGGAATCCCCGCCGAGGAATCGACGCCGGCCCTGACGGCGAACCCATGGTTCTGCGAGGTGATCTCGACCCGATCGCCCCTGAGAGCCCGGACCGGGTGATTCACCCCGTGGTGTCCGAAGGGGAGTTTGTAGGTCTCCGCCCCGAAGGCCCTGGCGATGAGCTGGTGACCGAGGCAGATCCCGAAGACGGGCACACCGGATTCGGCAAACTCCCGGATCGCCCGAATCGCCTCATCCACCGCAGCGGGATCACCAGGTCCGTTGGAGATGAAGATCCCATCGGGGGCCAACCGCCGGATCTCCTCCACCTCGGTGGAGGCGGGGACCACGGTCACCCGACAGCCTCGCTGAGAGAGAAGGCGGGGAGAGTGTGCCTTCATCCCGAAGTCGTAGGCCACGACATGGAATCGCTCCTCCCCCTCGGCTTTCACCTGAAAGCTCCGCTGAGTGGAGATTCCGCAGGCCAGATCGAGTCCCTCCATCCGGGGATGGGCCAGAATCCGCTCGAAGAGCCCGTCGGAATCCACCGTGGCGGGAGCGATCGCTCCCCTCATGGCTCCCTGATCCCGGATGTGAAGGGTCAGAGCGCGCGTATCGATCCCCTGGATTCCTACGATGCCGTGAACCTTGAGGTATCCTTCCAGGCTCCCGCTGGAGCGCCAGGAGGAGGGCCGCCGCGCCGCCTCCCGGACAATGAAGCCCGAGACCGCGGGCGCGTCGGATTCCCGGTCCTCATCGTTGACTCCGTAGTTTCCGATGAGGGGGTAGGTCATGGCGACCAGCTGTCCGGTATAGGAGGGGTCGGTGAGCACCTCCTGATATCCGGCCATCCCGGTGTTGAAGACCACCTCTCCCAGGGCCACACCCTGAGCACCGAGTATGCGACCGTCGAAACGGCGGCCATCCTCCAGAAGCAGGTAGGCCGGTGTGAAGTCGAATGGCACGTAGTTCTCCCATAAATCTGAATCGGTGGATCTTCGAGGGCTTGCTCCGAGGATCCCCCCCAGGGACACCCGAGGCCACCGAGAAGATCCGGCTTGATCTTGGAGGGATCACCGGAATGTAGGGGGGTGCCGGAGTCCGTCAAGAAGAGGTTGTCGGGATTCCACCCCAACCGAACTTCCCCTACCCTTCCTGGAGGCTTGTGGACGCGGTGCCCGACGATTCCGTAAGGTGCGAGGTGCGGCCCCTGGGATCGACGCGGGAACGCCTCCACCCCGGGAAGGTTTCCACTGCAGCCAACACCCTGCCAGCACACGACCTCACTCCTCTGAACGGAACACGACGTGCCCGAACCCCCCGCATCACCCCGTGTCTTCATCCACGCCGACGAGTCCTGTCTCGGAAACCAGTTCAAGGACCGGCGGAACCCCGGAGGGGCCGCCGGTCTGGTGGAGTTCTGGGACGGTACGGAGTGGGTTCGGCGGGATTACTGGATCTCCGAACCCGATACCACGAACAATCGCATGGCTCTTCGCAGCGCCATCGAAGGGCTGGGCGCACTGAAGCAGGGCTGTCGGGTGCGGTTCGTGTCCGACTCCCAGTATCTGGTGAAAGGGATGAAGGAGTGGATCCACGGCTGGAAACGGCGCGGCTGGAAGCGGAAGAGCGGTGCCATCGAAAACCTGGAGCTCTGGAGGGAGCTGGACCGGACGGCCGAGGCCCACGAGGTGGAGTGGGTCTGGGTAAGGGGCCACGCCGGTCACCCCAAGAACGAGTACGCCAACGATCTGGCCGTGCGGGCCGCCAGGGAGCAGGACGCGTCCAGGGGGCTCGAGCCGTCGGGCTTCGAGGATTGGCTTGCGGAGGAACGAGAGCGGGCCCAGCGCTACATGGACTTTTTCGAGTTCGCTCCGCCAGGGAAGCAGGGAGGCGACTAGCAGTCTGATCCCTTCCCTGCCCCTTCCTCATCCGGCCACTACCGGCCCAAACCACGACCGGGGAGCCCTCAATGGCGAGGACTCCCCGGTTGAGACGTCGCCGACGTGAACCCGTCGGCGCGAGCGGCGTCAGGCGTCTTCGGGGAAGGTCTCGATCATCTCCTTCAGGTCGGCCAGGAAGCGAGCGGCGTCGGCCCCGTCGACGATCCGGTGGTCGTACCCGAGCGAGAAGATGGAGCGCTTTCGAATGGCGATGGAGTCCTCACCGGTCTCGGGGTCCTCCACGGCAACGACTCGCTTCTCGATGGCTCCAGTGCCGAGGATGCCGGCAGTCCCCTTCGGGATGATGGGTAGACCCACCATCGTGCCCATGACGCCCGGATTCGTGACCGAGAAGGTGGCGCCCTGGATCTCCTGGGGTCCCAGCTTCCGGGACCGGGCCCGTTCGGCCAGGTCCACGATCTTGGATGCGATTCCCACCAGCGAAAGGTGGTCGGCATCCCGGATCACAGGAACGATGAGCCCGGGATCCAGATCCACCGCCATCCCGATGTTCACGTTTCCGCGGAAGATGATGTTGTTGCCCGACGCCGTGGCGTTGACGTTCGGGTAGTCCCGGAGCACCCTGGAGAGGGCCCAGACCACGAAGGCGGTGAAGCTGACCCGAGCCCCCTGATCCGCCCAGCGCTTCTTGTTCTCCCGCCGGATCCGGTCCACACGGGTGAAATCGATCTCGATGAACGAGTGCACGTGGGGCGCGATCCGCTTGGCCACCACCATGTGTTCGGCGGTGAGCCGACGGATCTTGTCCATCGTCTCGACGGTGTCAGCCTCCCGAACGGGGAACTCCGGATGCTGGACCTCTCCGTAGAAGGTCTTCCAGAGATCTGACGGAGCCGCGGCGGCGGGAGCCGGCTGGGCCGGCGAAGGCTTGCTGGGGGCCGGAGCCTTGGCCGGCGGCGCCTCGTCCTTCTTCTCCAGAAAGGCCTGAAGGTCCTGCTTCGTGACCCGACCGGCGTGGCCTGAGCCCTGGACCTCGCTGAGCTCGACCCCGTGCTCCTCGGCCATCCGACGGACCACGGGGGTGGAGCGCTGCTTCAGACGCTCCTCGGCGGAACCCGGCGCGGAGGTGTCCGGCTCCTCTTCCTTCGACTCCGGAGCGGCCTCTGCCGAGGACTCCTCGACATCCTCTTCCGCCTCTGGAGTCTCTTCCGGGGCCTCGGCGTCCTCTCCGGATTCACCGGACGGAGCCGCTCCCCCTTCCGTGTCCAGGTAGGCCACGATCGTCCCGACTTCCACGGTCTCGCCCTCCTGGACCGCGATCTCCACCAGCGTGCCCGACTGGGGTGCGGGGATTTCCGCATCAACCTTGTCGGTGGAGATCTCCAGGATGGGCTCGTCGCGCTCGACCTCGTCGCCGAGTTGCTTGAGCCACTTGGATACCGTGCCTTCTGCGATGGATTCGCCCATCTGGGGCATGGGAACTTCGATCCGAGCCACGATGATTCTCCGTCGTCCGTAGAAGTAGAAGGTCCAGAGTCCACTCGGACCCTGAGTTTACGTCGTGTTCAGTACCTGGCAAGATAGCGGGCCGCTCGCCCGATGTCGTCCTCCCCGGGGAGGAAGTAGTCCTCCAGAGCTCCCGCATAGGGAATGGGCGCATCGATGGCGGTGACCCTGAGCACGGGACCATCCAGCCATTCGAAAGCCTGCTCGTTCACCCGGGCCGTGATCTCGCCGGCGATGCCACCGGTGCGGGTGTCCTCGTGAACGATGAGGAGCTTCCCGGTCTTCCGGACCGATGCCATGATGGCCTCGTCGTCCAGGGGAAGGAGCGTCCGAAGGTCCAGCACCTCGAGGGAGATCCCGTCCTCTGCCTCCAGCGTCCGTGCCGCAGCCAGCGTACGGTGCACCATGAGCCCGTAGGTGACCACGGTCAGGTCCCGCCCCTCTCGAGCCGTCCGGGCGGTCCCCAGGGGGACGGCGAAATCCTCCCGTGGGAGGGTTTCGCGCAGATCCGGGGCCCGGTAGAGCGCCTTGTGCTCCTCGAAAATCACCGGGTCGTCGTCCCGGATCGCCGCCTTCAGGAGACCCTTGGCGTCTCTGGGAGTGGAGGGGTAGACGATCTTCAGCCCCGGCGTGTGGAAAAAGGCCATCTCCACATTCTGGGAGTGAAAGGGCCCCCCCCGATTCCCTCCGCCCACGGGGCCGCGGATCACCAGAGGCTGGGGGCCGCTCCCCCGATACCGAGAGCTGGCAATGTAGTTGGTGATGACGTCGTAGGCCGGCGAAATGAAGTCCATGAACTGCATCTCGACCACGGGCCGGAGCCCCATGTGCGCCGCGCCGGCGGCGGCCCCCGTGAAGCCGGCCTCGGAGATAGGGGTATCCACCACCCGGTCCGGTCCGAATCGGTCCAGGAAGCCTCGTGTCACCTTGAAGGCACCGCCGTACACCCCGATGTCTTCGCCCATGAGAAACACCCGTGCATCGGCCTCCATCTCTTCCCAGAGCGCCTCGGCAATGGCCTCGAGGAAGGTCACAGGCTCCCCCCGGGCGGTGCGGCTCACCTGTTCGGGCGGCGACGAGGCTCGGTCCTCCCGATCTTCGGTCATGGAGCCCCTCCCGACCCGGCGAGGGACGCTGCCCCCCCGTGCATGAAGGGGCGCTGAAGAGGCGGGGCAGACAGCGCCTCCGACGACGCCCGCCGCCAGGCGTCCAGGACCTCTGCTCGCAGCTCCGACTCGAGTCCTATGAGACTGGCACCGGTGAGAAGACCCTCGTCTTCGATCCGATGACGGAGCCGGGCCAGCGTGCCGGGAAGGGCTTCCGGATCGCCGCGTGACCCGGACGGGGCGAGCGAGTCACCGGAGGAGACCTCCACGAGCTGGACGCCGGCCCCCTGGCGAGCCTCTTCCACCGCCCCCGTCAGCGTCCGGTGAAGTTCAGGCAGTTCCGAGATGGAGGCCAGATGGCTCGAGACCCCGTACCCCCGGGCTCGATCGATCTGGCGCTCCAGACGGGTCTCCAGTCGCTGGAACGACGGCGCGGCGTTGGAAGGCCCAGGGGTCACCACCAGCAGGACCAGTGGGCACGTCCGCACCGCAGCGAAGTTCAGGCCCTCGTGCCAGGCTCCGGTGGCCGAGGCGCCGGGAGGCGAGACCACGAGGCCCACCCGACCGCTTCCCTTCATGCGCTCCGCCAGAGTCACCCCGGCCATGACTTCGAGCATGGCTCCCGGGGTCGACACCGGTCCAAGAAGGCCCAAGGAGAGATCCGTCCACCCGGCGGGGCCGTTCTGGCCTCCTGCAGGAGCAGAGGCACGGCCCAGTGCTTCACGAAACAGGTCCAGGGGTGAAAGGCCGAGGACGAGGGCTGGACCGGGGTCGAAGGGTTCGGGCGCGATCAAATCGCCCGAGCCGTCAGAGGAGCGGCGCACCGCCAGGGCGGCCACGACCGAGATCAGACGGCGGGGGGGATTGGACATCCCTCGGGGCGAATGCAGCCAACTCGGGGAAAGGGACCGGAGTCGGGTCTCCACCAGGTATCCCCGAAGGGTCGCCCGGTAGATGTCCAGCGGAGAAGGGACGGGGGAGTCGCCCGGGTCGGGCAGGCGATTCGGAGGGTCGGACGATGCCGGCTGCGAGGGATTCACCTGGGAAACCCGATTCCGGCCGCTCCTCCCTCCGTGACGGAAGGAGAAGGATCACGGAACCTCGCAACCTCGTCCCGGATCACGGCAGATCCGGGCTCGAACCCTCCCCACCGTCCGCCGGCGGCGGTGTCGCTCCCTCACCGGGCGCAGCCTCGGATCCGGGAATCACCGGCGCGGGTTGAGTCGGCCCCTGCTGCAGATCCTGCTGGAGGATCGAGCCGGGCTGATGGGTCCGGGACGAGAGGATGGCCAGAATGAGTGCCAGCAGCATGAAAGCCGCACCGGCAGCCCATGTGGCTCGCACCAGGAAGGTGGCCGCCTGTCGGCCCCCAAGCACGCCCTCGGTCGACGTCACCCCTCCACCCATGGCGGCAAGCCCGCCACCCTTCCCCGCCTGGAGGAGGATGATGGTGGTGAGGAAGATACCGTCGAGGACGATGAGTGTAAGAAAGAAGCCGTACATGTAGTATCAGACCACGTTCGGGGTTTCCGGGTCAGCAGAAGAAAGTCACCTCTGAAGGGCCCTATGTCAACCGGTACGAGGTGCTCTCGCTCCCCTGAGATCCTCTCGGTTCGTGCCCACGCCCCCTCAGTGCATGAGCCAGTAATTCATCCAGCTCAGGGTCCGTTCCAGCCCGTCCACGGTCCGCCAGGGCGTCCACCCTCCGTGAGCCGACTCGGGGTAGCGGACGAACTCGGCGGGCACACCCGCCTTGACCAGGGAGAGGTACCACTGCTCCGCGTCGGTCATGGGGGTCCGGAAGTCCAGTTCACCGTGGAGGATCAGCGTCGGGGTCGTCACGTTCTCCACATGGGAGAGGGGGGAGGACGCTCGATAGATCTCCCGGGCCTCGTGGGGCGGCCCGCCGAACTCCCACTCCAGCGCCTGTTGAGCGTCACCGGACAGGTACGTGGTCTTCCAGTTGGAGATCGTCGCCCGGGTCACCGCGGCCGCGAAGATGTCGGACCGCGCGGTGAGCCAATTCGTCATGTACCCGCCGTAACTGCCTCCCATGACGCCGACTCGGTCCCGGTCGATCTGCGGGTGGCGCGCCAGGACCGCCTCCACACCGGTCAGGAAGTCCTCTTCGTCCATGAGTCCCCAGGCAGCCCGGGTGACGTAGGTGAAGTCGTGGCCGTAGGCCGACGATCCCCGAGGGTTGGGGTAGAAGACGAAATATCCCTGCCCGGCCATAACCTGGAACTGTTGGGAATAGTTGTTTCCGAACGCGGCGTGGGGACCCCCGTGGATGGACATCACCATGGGGTAGCGCTGATCCGGGTCGAAGTCCACGGGGGGGAGAATCCATCCTTCGATCTCCGTTCCATCCGCCACGGTCCAACGGATGACCTGGGCGTCGCTCAGCGTCACCTCCGAAAGCCAGTCCCGGTTGACGTGGGTGACCTGTACCTCGTCCGCGCCGTAAAGATCGGCCACGAAGACCTCGCCGGGCCGGGTGGGGGAGGTGGACACGTAGGCCAGCCATCGATCGGAGGCGTCGCTGGTGAACCCGCTCAGACGGCGTTCACCCTCGGTCACCTGACGAACCTCTCCCGGCGCGGCCACGCGAACCTCGAACAGGTGTCGATCTCCCCGGATGAGGTCGTCGTAACGCAGGGCTGTCCCATCGGCCCGCCACTCCGGGCTCCCCGAGGATCGGCTGGGGTGCTCCGGGGCCCGACCGTCCACCAGCATCCGGGGTTCCTCCTGAAAGGCGAAGCTGGGGTCCACGTCCACGATGAAGAGCCCCGTGGGCTCGCCCTGACCCGAGCGTCGGAGGAAGCCGAGGGTGCCCCCGTCCGGGGAGACGACCGGATCCGAATAGGTTGCCGCTCCCTCCTCGGTCAGGGTCCGGACCTCGCCTCCATCCCGATGAACCGCGTAGAGATCTCCACCCACTCGGTGCTGGTCGTATTCGGCGGGCTCGGCGTGATTTCCGACAAAGATCAGACTCCGGCTGTCCGCCGACCAGGCGGGTCCCATGACCTGGAAGGGCACGTCGGTGAGCTGACGGGCCTCCCCCCCTTCGGCTGGAACCACCCAGAGCTGGGGCGTGGGCACCGCGTCCGGATGAGGCAGGGGGTTCGTCATCTCGTTCTGCCTGAAGTTGGCGTGGGTGATGACGTGTCCATCGAAGCGGTCCGGGTTCTCCACGGCAGAGATGGCGTCGGGCGCCACCCGTCGGGCGTCGTCGGATCCCTCGGCCTCCGGCCGGCGGACCAGGGCGATCCATTCCCCGTCCGGTGACCAGAGGGGCGGGACGTCGACCCCCTCGATCCGGAAGGCCTCTCCCGCCGGTTGGTCCACCCGGATGAACCAGACGGGGTTCCCCGAATCGTCCCGGTTGGACTGGAAGCTCAGGAGAGATCCATCCGGGGACCAGAGGGGGGAGTGGGCATCATGAGCTGAACTCGTGAACTGGAAGGGTGCTCCCTGCGGATCTCCCTCCGAGAGGCGCTGCATCCATATGGCCCGGACCCGATCGTTCTCCTCTTCCCGGACCCGAGTCACGGTGAAGGCCAGCATGTCGCCTGCAGGCGACATGGCCGCCTGCCCCACCGACACCTCCCGATAATGATCCTCCGGCTGCACCGGTCGGTCCTGAGCCAGAAGGGCACCCGGGGTCGCGAGGGCCGGCCAGGCCAGGGCAAGCAAAGTCAGGAAGGCGGACGGTGGGCTGGACAGGCTCATGGCTCGGGTTCGTTCTGGACGAGAGGACGACGTCGGAGCGGCCCCCGCCAGGCTGTGGAAGATGGGGCGCCAGAGGTATGGATCCGACGATGGAATGAATGCCCGGCGAAGGTAGGTGGGGGGAGAGGGCCCGGCAATGGGCCACCTGACTCACCACATTACCCCCTCAGTGGTCCACGGCCCGCCGGCCGTATCGCTCCAGGACCTCGGTCAGCCGATCATGAGGCAGGGCGTGGACTCTGATGTGATCGGCCCCCACCATGGTTTCGGCCGCCACCAGAGCGTTCAGGATCGCCTCCTCGGTGGCCTGGATGGTGGCCTCGAAGATGGGATTGAGCGCGCCGTTCGAAAGGATCTCGAGAGTCCGGGTGCCCTCCGAGGCCGCAGCACCCGGGTTGGCCGTGGAGAAGGCCACCGCGAGGTCACCGGAGGCGTTCGAGGCGATCCCTCCCAGCCGCGCGAGCCCCATGGCGGTCCGCCGGGCCACCCGGTGGAGCTGATGGGGCAGGAGGGGTGCATCGGTAGCCACGACGATGATGATGGAGCCGCCAGGGTCAGGTTCGTCGGCCGAAGCCTCGCGGGCCATCAGACTCAGGGAACCCGGGGCGACCTGAGCCGTCGCAGCAGGGTGAATCGCACCTGCTCCATCCAGCGCTCCGGATCGGGTGGGTTCGTCTGACTCGCACCGGTCGAATTCCTGGTCGGCGATGCGGCCGTCGGTGTCGTGACAGGGCATCAGATCGACCACATACTCGCCCACCGGGACCCCGGCGACCTGCAGGTGCCTTCGGGCACCGTAGTTGCACTGGACCAGGACGCCTACGGTGTAGCTCCCCTCGGCCAGGGGAAGCTCCCGGGAGGCCGAGCCGATCCCCCCCTTGAACTGATGGCAGATGGTACCGGTCCCCGCTCCCACTCCCCCCTGCTCCACCGGCCCCGAGGCGGCATTGGCGATGGCCTGGAACGCGTGCTCGGCCGTGACATGGAAACCGGAGCGGTCATTCAGGAGCCGGTCCGAGGTCTCCCCCACCACCGGGAGGCCCAGGTAGAAGTCCGGCGCGTTCTCCTCCTGCCACCTGATCACCGCGTCCCTGACGACGCCCACACTGAAGGTGTTGGTGAGCATCATGGGGCCGCTGAGAAAACCCGAGTCCTCGATCCAGGCGGTCCCGGTGATCTCGCCATTTCCGTTGATGTTGTGCCAGGCCGCGAAGACCGGGTCCAGATCCGCCTTCCCTCTGGGGAGAATGGCGGTCACCCCGGTCCGGATGGGCCCTTCGCCCCGCACCCGGACCCCCTCCCCTTCCACCAGGGTCAGATGGCCGACCTCGAGCCCCTCCACGTCCGTGATGGCGTTGAAGGGACCCGGCGTGCCGGACAGGGGGACACCCAGGTCTCGAGCCCGGGTCTCGGACTGAGCCATCGCGGGCTCGGCCCCGAACAGCAGAGCCCCGACCAGCGCCACAGCCACACAGGTCAATTCCTTCACGGTCGCAGGCACGTGGAGCCTCCTCGTCGCTTCGAAGACTGTGGAAGAAGTACCGGGGCCATCGGGAATGCCCTCCTCTCGTCCGAGGGCGTCGACCGGCGATCTCAGCGAGGGGATCGGGCAGGTCCCGCCGACCGTCGGCCGGACGCGGACTTACCGAGTGATGTGGTGGTTCATTGGGTTGCCGGTGTTCCCGCTGGTGTAGGGGATGTTGAGAAAGTTGGCCAGGGTGGAGGCGATGTCCGAAATGTACACCGCTTCGGTGGTCCTTCCGGCGGGAACCCCGAACCCGTACCAGATCAGAGGGGCCCGGGTGTCATAGCTGTAGGGCGATCCATGGGTGGTGCCGAAGGTCCGCTCAGTGGGGAACCACTGGGGGTGGAGCCACCACGCCACGTCCCCGGAGCGCTGGACGCTGAAACCGCGCTGGACGTTCCGCCGGAGCGCCTCGGTGAAATCCGTGTTCTGGAGGGCCTGGCCAGGCAGTGCGCCGGCCACTCCCTCCAGCTCCAGAAGAAGATCGGCCGCATCCTGCTGTACCTCCGACAACCGGTCGCCCTGGGACCGGATCCTCTCCCGATCCAGATAGACTTCGGGAGCGCTGAAGTGGAGCACCGGGTCGTACCCGTAGATCTCTTCCAGCCGCTCTCGCAGGGCGGCAGCGGCAGCTTCCTGGCTGAACTGCCCGGTGGGCAAGTTCAGGTCCTCGAGGTAGTGGGGATTGTGGGCCCCACCGTGGTCCGACGTCAGAAACACGAGCACGTTCTCCATCCCGAACTCGTCGTCCAGCTCGTTCAGGAACACCTCCAGCTCCCGATCGAACCGGAGGTAGGTGTCCTGGATCTCCACCGAAGGCGGACCGTAGCGGTGACCGATCTCGTCGGGGGCCGAAAAGGACACCGCCACCAGATCGGTGAACTCGTCGCGACCCAGCTCTTCTCCTTCGATGGCCGCCCGAACGAACTCGAAGAGATAGGAGTCACCGAAGGGCGTGTAGGGGAGGATGGCGTTCCCCCCCTCTTCGGCGTAGGACGGCAGGTCGTGGGGAAAGACCGGCCGCTCCTGTCCCGGGAAGAGTCCTTCATAGGGATTGTCGTCTTCGATACTCGCCGTGTAGGCCTCCATGGGGAGGAGCGTCTCCCACGGCTGCGCCAGATATTCGGAGGGAAGATCCCTGGCGTTGAACCGCGCGACCCATTCAGGAAGCTCCTCCATGTAGAACGTGCTGCTCACCATGGCCGCGTTGGAGGAGTCGAACCAGTAGGCGTCGCCCAGGTGACCAGCAGGGAGGATGGCGCCACGATCCTTTATGGAGACCCCCACGACCCGCGACCGCTGGTTGCTGTGGAGGATGAGTTCGTCGGTGATGGTGGAGGAGAGGAGCCAGCGGGGCGACATCTCCCCCTCGTCCGAGGTCGACCCCACCGTCTGGACGCTGGGATCCTCGGTCACGTACGTGCTCCGGTCCTCCTCACGGACGTACCAGTTGTTTCCGATGATCCCGTGCACTGCCGGGGTGGTTCCAGTGTAGACGGAGGCGTGACCCGGGCCGGTGAAGGTGGGCATGTAGTCGAACCGGGCGTTGTCGAAGGAAAACCCCTCGTTCACCAATCGGCGGATCCCCCCCTCCCCGTAATCGTCCCAGTAGCGATAGATGTAGTCGTAGCGCATCTGATCCACCATGATCCCGATCACCAGCCGCGGGCTGTCGGCGTGGAAGCGCTCGGGTGCGGCGGTCTGCTGGGCGAGGAGGGGTGCGGTGGCCCCCGAAAGTAGCAACGCGGAGCTGCAGAGGACGACTCGCAGGGTGGATCCGGAAATCATGGACAATGCGGAAAGGGGGTGAAGGGTGACGCTGGGCTCTTCCTACTGCGTCCCCGGGCCCACGGCGGCGATGATCCTGCTGAAGGAGTCCGGATCCAGGGACGCACCCCCCACCAGAACCCCATCCACCTCCGGGGCGGAGAGGAGCTCCGCGGCATTCTCCGGCTTCACGGAGCCGCCATAGAGGATGGGAGTTCGGGCTGCAGTTTCCGGGGAGGTCCATTCCCGCAAACGTCCTCGAAGGAACCGGTGCGCCTGTGAGGCATCGTCGGGAGTCGCCGTCTCTCCCGTGCCGATGGCCCAGACGGGCTCGTACGCCACGATCAACGCCTGGCCCGCGTCCATCCGCTCCTGGATGGCACCCGGCGAGACCACGGCGCCAAGCTGTCGACCCAGAACCTCTTCCAGACGTGAGGCCTTTCGTTCCCCCAGGGTCTCTCCCACGCAGAGCACGGGTACGAGCTCGGCCTCGAAGACCGCATCCACCTTCCTCCGGACCTGATCATCCGTCTCACCGAAGATCTGGCGCCGCTCCGAGTGGCCGACGAGGACGTACCGGGCTCCGGCCTCCGCAGCCATGGCCGCCGAAACCTCCCCCGTGAACGCCCCGGACGTCTCATGATGAACGTGCTGGACCCCGAGGGCCACCGGGGCGTTCTTCGCCTCGAGCGACGCGCGGAGCGAGGCGAAGCTGAGCGATGGTGGGAAGAGGACCACGTCGAGGTCCTCCGAGATGGGGAGATCGAGGGCCTCGGCGAACTCCCGGGCCGCGCCCGGACCGTGATTCATCTTCCAGTTGCCGGCGACCACCCGCCTGGGCGAGCTCATGAGGGACCTCCTCCGACCTGTTCGGTTTCCAGCACGTCCACACCCGGGAGATCCTTCCCGGCCAGAAGATCCAGAGACGCTCCTCCACCTGTCGAGATATGGCTCATGCGGTCACTCACGCCGGCGGCCTGGGCCGCCGCCACCGAGTCTCCGCCACCGACCACGACGGTGGCCCCGTCGTCTGCGGCGTCAGCCATGGCGCGGGCCACATGGAGGGTTCCCTCCGCGAAGGGCGCCAATTCGAAGACACCCATGGGCCCATTCCAGAGCAGGGTGCGGGCCCGAGCGATCTCCTGGGCGAAGAGGGTCCGCGTCCTGGGACCGATGTCCGCGATCCGGTCCGAGCCCGAGAGTTGGTCCCGGTCCGCGACCCGAATGGAAGCCTCGGCATCGATGCGGTCGGCCACCACGCAGTCCACCGGGAGGAGGATGGCTTCGCCGGCACGTTCCAGGAGGCGTTCCGCCAGCTCCACCCGATCCGGTTCCACCAGGGATTCGCCGGTGTCCAGTCCCAGCGCACGGAAGAAGGTGTTGGCCATGGCGCCCCCCACCAGCAACCGCTGCACCCGTGGGAGGATGGCTTCGATGAGGTCGATCTTCCCTGAGATCTTCGCCCCACCCATGACCGCTACGAATGGCGCTTCGGGCGACTCCAGCGCGCCCCGGAGAAACCGGAGTTCGCGCTCCACCAGAAAGCCGGCTACGGCCCGTCCACCCGTCTCCCTGAGCCGCCGGGGGAGCCCCTCCGTGGAGGCGTGGGCTCGATGGACCGCTCCGAAAGCGTCGCCGACGAAGACCTCGCAAAGACGAGCGAGGGCGTCCACCAGCCCCGGGTCGTTCTTCGTCTCTCCGGGGTGGAATCTGATGTTCTCGAGGAGAGCCACCTCTCCTTCGCTCATTCCCTGGACCGTTTCCTCCAGCTCCTCCGAACCCGGAGACTCAGTGAGAAGGGGAACCGGCACCCCGAGCTCACTGGAAAGAGCTCGAGCCACAGGAGCCAGGGAGAACGCCGGATCCGGCCCGTCTTTCGGGCGCCCGAAGTGCGAGACCAGAAGGGTTCGAGCCCCGGCCTCCATAAGGTGCTGGATCGTGGGGACGGAGGCCAGGATCCTCGTGGCGTCGGCCACCTCACCCCCATCGGTGAGAGGCACGTTCAGGTCCACGCGGACCAGCACCGGGGTGCCCCGAAGGCTCTCCGGTTCGAGGTCGGCGAGGGTCAGGGTGCGGGCCACCGGCCCTCAGCCCTCATCCCGAGAGGGAAGCCGCTGCCCGATGTAGCGGACCATGTCCACGCAACGCTGGGAATACCCCCACTCGTTGTCGTACCAGGCCAGAACCTTCACCAGGCGGCCTCCAGCCACGGAGGTGCTGGCCAGGTCCACCACCGACGAGGCGGGGTTCCCCACGTAGTCGATGGACACCAGCGGCTCGTGGGACACGTCGAGGATGCCGGTCATGGGCCCCTGGGCGGCCTCCTGGAACGCCAGGTTGACCCCCTCGACCGTGACGTCCTGACCGACTTCGGCCGTAAGATCCACGAGGGAGACGTTGGGGGTCGGGACCCGGATCGCCATTCCGTCGATCTTTCCCTCCACCTCGGGGAGCACCAGCGACGTAGCTCGGGCCGCCCCGGTCGTGGTGGGGATCATCGATAGCGCAGCGGCCCGGGCTCGCCGGAGATCCTTGTGGGGAGCGTCCAGCGTGGTCTGATCGTTCGTGTAGGAATGGATCGTCGTCATGAGCCCCCGGACGAACCCGAAGCGCTCCAGAAGCACCTTGACCACCGGAGCCAGACAATTCGTGGTGCAGGAGGCGTTGGAGATCACGTCGTGGGCGTCGGAGTCGTAGCGATCCTCGTTCACGCCCAGGACCACGGTCACGTCTTCGTTCTTACCCGGAGCCGAGATGAGCACCTTGCGAGCGCCGGCCCGGAGGTGGGCTGCGGCGGCGTCGCGCTTGGTGAAGAGACCCGTGGATTCCACGACCACATCCACGCCCATCTTCGCCCACGGAAGCTGCGCCGGATCCCGTTCGCTCAGTACTTTCACCTCGTGGCCGTCCACCCGGATCCCGTCGTCGGTGACTTCGACGCGACCGGGAAAGGTCCCGTGCACCGAGTCGAAGCGGAAGAGGTGCGCGAGAGTGCTGGCGTCGGTGAGATCGTTCACCGCCACGATCTCCAGATCATCCAGGCCCGATTCGAGGTGGGCCCGGAGCACCAGGCGACCGATCCGACCGAATCCGTTGATTCCTACGCGAGTCGACATTTCTTGAAGACACTCCGTTCGTATCGAAGGACTATTGAATGGACGAACACCCGGAGACGTCGAGGAGGACCCGCGGACCCCTTCCAACTGGAGCCACGACTTCCCACCATCAAGACTCAGCCTCCGTCCTCGTCGGGTAGAGCCCGGGCAAAGGTCAGAAGGGTCACCTTCGCGGCACCCATTGCACCCAGGGTCGCCGCTGCGGCACAGGCAGTAGCCCCGGTGGTGAGGACATCATCCACCAGGACGATGTATCGACCGGCGACCTTTGAACCCGACCGCTCTGCAGGGCGAAAGGCCCGTTCGACGTTAGCCCTGCGTTCATGCCGGTGCAAGGCGACCTGGGTCCCACTCTCCCCCTCTCTCCGGAGGGGATTCAGGTGCACTCGGTCCAGGGAGTGAGCCACCGCTCGGGAGAGTTCCTCCGCCTGGTTGAACCCACGGGCCCGGAGCCGAGCCCGGGTGGTGGGGACTGGAGCCACGATCGCGTCGGCCGGAAGATCGATGGGACCGAGGGCGCGCACCATTCCCTCTGCCATAGTCGGAGCCAGCTCCCGCCACCCCCCGTACTTGAGGGCGTGAACGAGGCTGCCGGCGGGTGGCGCCATGACGCAGGCCGCCCGGGCTCCCTCGAGAATCGGGGGCCAGTCCTCGCACTCGGGACAGGGCCGCTCGGCCGGAAGACCCGTCCCTCTGGGCGCATGGCAGCGAAAGCAGCGAGGGTGTGCGGGCGGACGAAGGCGGGTCCGGCAGCCGGGACAGAGATACTCGATCTCCGCTGGGAGCGCACACCCGCAGCCGGAGCAGGCCGGTGGAAGCAGGAGGTGGGTCAGGCGACCGAGAACTCCCCTGGCCCGCCGACCCCTTCCTGTCCTGGGGGTTGGACTCTGGCTCCGGTCGGATCTGCGGAACCCCGCATCGGCACCGGTGGCCCGGGGCATCACGGCTCCTGGCGAACCTGTTGCAAGGCATCCCTCATCGCCTCCACCGAGGGAGACCGACCCCACCACCGCTCAAAGGCCACAGCCCCCTGCTGCACCAGCATCTCTGCCCCGTCCATCGCCCGAAGTCCCAACTCCCGGGACCGGCGAACCAGGGGCGTCTCACCCGCCCGATACACCAGGTCCAGGACCGATTCGACCTGGACATGACGACCGGGATCCAGGGGGAGAGGGTCATCATGGTCCAGCCCCAGCCGGGTTGCGTTCACCAGGAGATCGAAAGATCGGTCCACCAGCCCCGCCCGTCCCTCCAGGACACGGGTGCGCTCTCCCCCGAGGCGGCGGGCCACCGCCCGTGCCCTCTCCACCGTGCGGTTCAGGATCTCCACCTCCGCTGCACCTTCGTCCAGAAGGGCCGCCAGCGCGGCCCGGGCCGCCCCGCCCGCCCCGAGCAGAAGGACCCGGGCGCCCTCGGCCGGACCACCCAGCAGAGTGTGAAGCGCCCGACGCAGTCCCTCCACATCGGTGTTGTCGCCATGGACCTCTCCGTCCTCACCCCAGAAGGTGTTGCACGCTCCCGTGCGTCGGACCGCGTCGGTGGAGTGATCCAGGGCCGTGGCCGCCAGCTCTTTGTGGGGGAGGGTGACGTTCCCTCCTCCGCCAGCCCGGGCCACCCCGCGCAGGACTCCCGGGAGATCGACCTCATCGCAACGAAGGGCGAGATAGACCCCGTCGACCCCCTCTTCGCGAAACGCCCTGTTCTGTATGAAAGGGGAGAGGGAGTGGTGGACCGGGTCACCCAGGAGCGCGATGAGCCGGGTCTGAGCCGAGATGGTGCCCACGTCCCTCATCACGGTGACACCACCGGAGCAATTCGATCCAGGACTCGGGTCACCAATCGGTTCAGCGTCGCATAGGTCGCTTCATACTCCTCTTCATCTCCACCGAACGGATCCGGGACTCCCGGATCTCCCGACGGCGTCCGGTCTTCATCCTCTCCCCGGGCGAACGAGGTGATCACCGCAGCCCGGTCGGTCCCGCCAGCGGCGGCTACGCCGGGAAGATGCCCAGGGGACATGGTGAGGATCAGATCGGCCCAGGCCACGGTTTCCATGGAGACGGGACGGCTGGAGTGGTCCTCGAGGGAGAGACCGTGACGCCGGGCCACCCTCACGGCTCCCTCGCTGGGGGCGGCCCCTACCCCCGAAGCCACCCCGGCGGAGCGGACCTCGACCCCGGCCCAACCCCTTTCGTCGAGCTCTCTTCGAGCCAGCGCTTCGGCCAGAGGACTCCTGCAGGTGTTTCCGGTGCAAACGAACAGGATCCTGAAGGGTTCGGTAGGCGGGCGGCGAGCTTCGGCCTCTGCCCCGCCATCGGAAGGAGGGGGAAGATCTTCTGAGGTCATGGTGCGCCACGAAGTAGGAGTCTTGGAAGGCTCTCGAGAAGCTGAAGTGACCACCGTCGGGAGCGGCCAGGGATCAGTCATCCCAGTTCAAATCCTCGACGATTCCTCGCAGGACGTCCAGCCCCACCGGGCCCCGACGGAGGAGAAGGGGCCGCGATCCGGAGCAATCCACCACCGTGGATGGAAGGGCGGGAGGGAGTTTCCCCGCCTCGGCAACCCACAGCCGTCCCTCCGCCACCTCCTTGGGCCAGAGCGACGCCACCTCCTCACCGCTCCGAGCCGGCTCCTGACCCGGGAGGTTGGCGCTCGACGAGAGAAGGGGATGGGGCCACCAGCGCTGGAGGCTTCGAATGAAGGGATGAGGGCTCATCCGGATGGCCACCCCCCCAGCCTCACTCCGTACGCCGGGGGGAAAGCGGTGGGAGGGATCCGCCAGGATCAGGGTGACGGGCCCGGGCCAGAGGGATTGCGCCAAGCGGCGAGCCTGGGGCGTCCAGACCAGACCTTCCACGTCGGAGCCCGGGACCAGGACCAGGAATGGCTTGTTGGGATCGCGGGCCTTCAACTCTCCCAGAAACTCCACCCCTGCCGGGGTTGCGGCGGCCCCCACACCGTAGACGGTTTCGGTGGGGTGCGCCAGAAGTCCGTCGGCATCCAGGTGGCGTCCGATCCGGAGAAGGAACTCCCTGTCGCAGTCCTCCACCTGGAACCGAGCTGGCTGGGATCGGGATCGCGGGGTCACCGGCTTCCTCCCCGATCGGCCAGTAGCGCCTCGGCGAGGGCCACGTCCTCCGGATGGGTCACCTTGAGGTTCCACGCGCCTCCCCGAACCATGCGGACCTCTCCCCCCCGAAGAGCGAACAGGCCGGCGTCATCGGTGGCGGTGACGCCGGCCTCCTCTCCCTCTCGATACGCCGCCAGGAGTTCCGTCAGGGGGAAGGCCTGGGGCGTCTGGGCCCGCCAGAACCGGCTCCGGTCCGGGGTGGAGAGCACTCGGTCCTCGGCGTCCACTTCCTTCAGCGTGTCGACCACGGGCCATCCGGCCACAGCCCCGATCCCACTCCGGGCCACCTCGACGCACCGGTCAATGATCTCCTGGGTGATCAGGGGGCGGGCGCCGTCATGCACCACAGCGACCGAGAGGTCCGGGGGAAGGGATTCGAGGGCCTTCCGCACCGAGGCCATTCGGGTCGCTCCACCGGCGACACACCGAACCTTCGCCCCCAGCTCTCGGAGCCACGTCGGGGGGCGGTCCGCATCGGACGCGGGAAGGGCCACCACGACCACCTCCACTCCCGGGTGGGCCAGGAAGGGGCGGAGCGTGTGGAGTAGCACGGGCTCCCCCGCCAGCCGCAGGAAGGCCTTCTTTCGACCTCCCATGCGCTGCCCTGACCCCGCTGCGGGGACTACGACTCCGATCCCTTCCATCACACCCCGCCTCGTCGCACCATGCGCTCCCCCTCGATCCGGCCGACTTCCGACCGGTGTCCCCGAACCCAACTGAATCTCAGAACGGGAGATCCTCGCGGTCTCCCCGACCCCCTCCCTGGGAAGGTCCCCCTCGTCGTCCCGCAGGCGAGGCCTCGTCGCGTTCTGGAGCCACGTCGTCGAAGCGAGTATACGCCTTGTGGAAGTAGAGATTCACCGTACCGGTGGGTCCGTTCCGCTGCTTCCCCACGATGAGCTCCGCCTGTCCCTCGAGGGAGTTCCCGTCCTCATCCTGACCCGTGGAACTGTAATACTCGGGGCGGTAGAGAAACATGACCAGATCGGCATCCTGCTCGATGGATCCCGAATCCCGGAGGTCGGAGAGTTGGGGGCGGTGGTCCGTCCGCTGCTCCGGACCTCGGGAGAGCTGGGAGAGGGCCACCACCGGGACGTCGAGTTCCCGGGCCAACCCCTTCAGTCCCCGAGAGATCAGGCTCACCTCCTGCTGCCGACTCTCCTGTCGCCCCGAACCGGCCATCAACTGGAGGTAGTCGATGACCAGGAGCCCAAGCCCCCCTTCGGCCTTGAGGCGCCGGGCCTTGGCCCGCATCTCTAGGACGGTTCCCCCGGGAGAGTCGTCGATCCATATGGGGGCGGTGTTGAGCTTGGCCCCGGCCGTCCCGATCCGCTGATAGTCCGAGGGTGAGAGGCGTCCGGTGCGAAGTTTCTGAGCGTCGACGCGGGCCTCCGCGCAGAGCAGCCGCTGGACCAGCTGCTCCTTCGACATCTCGAGTGAGAAGAGGGCCACCGGCACCTTGTGGTCGATGGCGGCGTTCTGGGCCACGTTCAGCACCCAGGAGGTCTTCCCCATGGAGGGTCGAGCCGCCACGATCACCAGGTCGCCCTTCTGGAGCCCGGTGGTCATCCTGTCCAGGGTGCGGAACCCGGAGGGCACCCCCGTGAGGCCTCCCTCACTCTTCTGGAGCTTCTCGATGTTCTCAAAGGCTTCCCAGAGGAGATCCTTGATCCAGACGAAGCCGCCCCGGTCGTGGCTCTCGGCCACCTGGAAGACCCGGGACTCCGCCTCGTCCACCAGCTCCTCCACACTCCGCTCCCCCGGGGCGTAGACGTCCTGGATGGTCCTGGTGGAGACCTCGATCAACCGACGGAGCAGCGCCTTGTCCCGGACGATCCGGGCGTGGTACTGGATGTTCGCCGCCGTGGGTACGGCATCCAGAAGTTCAGCCAGGTACTCCTCTCCCCCGGCCCGGTCCAGCTCCCCCGTACTGCGGAGGTGGTCGCCCAGCGTGACCACATCGATGGCGACGCGCTTCTCCTGGAGGTGTCTCATCCCCCGGAAGAGGATCCGGTGGTTTTCCGAGAAGAACATGCTGTCGTCCAGCACGTCCTCGATCCTGGTCATGGACTCGGGATCGAGGAGAACCCCGGCCAGAACCGATACCTCGGCCTGCCGGGAGAAGGGGGGCTCCCGATCGTGACCCGTCCGGTTGGGGGGAGCGCTGTCCCCGAAGCCGGAAGACATCCGTTGGGATCCGGTGGAGGAGGCGGAGCTGGGCACAGTGTGGGCCGAGGTTCTGGAGACGAGGACGTCCCGGGTCAGGAGCCGTCCAGGATTTCGCGAAGGAGCTGGAGGTCGGTCCAGGCCGCCCGGGTCCATCGGGAGTTCCGGAGAAGGGCTGCCGGATGGTACGTGACCACCAGAGGCGTGCCCCGATAGGTGTAAACCTGGCCACGGAGCCGCCCGAGCGCCATGTCCCGTTCCGTCAGGAGGCGGCCCGCGAAGGTTCCCACCGCCAGAATCACCTCGGGACGCACCAATTCGATCTGGCGATGGAGCCAGGGGGCGCAGGATTCGATCTCGTCGGAGCGGGGATCCCGGTTCCCCGGCGGCCGGCACTTGAGGACGTTGCAGATGTAGACGGAATCCTCTCTGGACAGCCCCACCGACGCCAGGAGGAGATCCAGGAGGCGACCCGCTCGTCCGACGAAGGGAAGACCGGTCCGGTCTTCATTGGCTCCCGGGGCCTCTCCCACCACCATGACCCGGGCATCCGGGTTTCCGTCGGAGAATACCACCTGGGTCCGGCCTTCGGCCAACCGACACCGGGTGCACGCCAGGGCCGCTTCCCGGAGTTCGTCGTAGACTTCGGGGGGATCGAAGCCCCCTCCCCCTTCCCCCTTCCCTTTTCCCGCTGTAGCCGCGGTCGTACGGGCCCGCAGGGACTCCTGGTCCGTCCCATGAGCCTCCACCCGACCCGGGGCCGCGGATCCCACCCGGGACATGGTCGGAAGCCTGCGGCGGGTCTCCTCAAACCCGCCGGTTCGGCCAGGAGGGGCCACGCCGGTGCCGCGGAGGGCGGGATGCCCCGACGGCTCATGCTCCTTCGACCCGGTCGCCGCTCTTCGCTTCCCTCCCCGTCCCGCCAACTCCAGAGCCTCGTCTCGAGACATGGAGTCGAAGGTCAGGGGGCCTCCGCCCAGCTCGAGGCGCTGCCGCAGGACCCGAGCCACCTCCGAGGGATCCATCATCGGCGCACCCGATTGCGGATCACCCACGGGCTTCATCCGCGTCCACCTCGCCGGCAAGGGCCCGGGGGCCGGAAAAGAGGGCCTCCACCCGCCCCAGGATCTCCCGCGCCACCTCGTCCTTTCCCAGGAGGGGAAGGGACTTGGCGTCGCCCCCCCGGCCCAGGAGGGTCACGCGGTTGGTCTCCACTTCGAATCCGGATCCCTCCTCGTCCGCACGATTGGCCACGATCAGATCGAACCCCTTTGCCTCCAGCTTCGCCTTCGCCCCCTGCAGGAGGTCCTCGGTTTCCAGTGCGAACCCCACGGCCACGGACCCCGGCGACCGGAGGTGGCGCGTCTCGAGAGCCACATCGGGGTTCCGGACGAACTCCACCGAGAGGCTTTCACCCTCGGCTTCCTTCCGGATCTTCCGCTGCCTTGGCGCCTTGGGCCGATAGTCGGACACCGCTGCGGCGTACACGATCAGATCGGCTCGGGCCACGCGGGCCGAGACCTCCGCCGCCATCTCCAGGGCCGACTCCACCCGGAGGACCTCGACCCCCGTGGGGTCGGAGAGGGAGGAGGGTCCGGTCACCAGTGTAACGGTGGCGCCCATGAGCCAGGCTTCGCGAGCCACCGCAAAGCCCATCCGGCCCGAGGACCGGTTGCCCAGGAAGCGCACCGGATCCAGAGGTTCGCGGGTGGGGCCTGCAGTGATGAGGACCTGGCGCCCACTCCATTCCGGGCGCCGCCCAAGGTGGAGCCCGCAGTGGGCCACCAACTCCCCGGGCTCCAGCATCCGGCCAGGGCCGCTGCCCTCCCCTACCGCCAGGGGACCGACACCCGGTCCAGCCAGGTGGTAGCCGAGGGCCTCCCGACAGTGATCGGCATTTCGGCGGGTCTGGGGGTGGGCCCACATCCGGTCATTCATGGCGGGGGCCAGGAGAACCGGAGCCGCGGTGGCGAGCAGGGCCGTCGTCAGCAGGTCATCGGCTCTGCCGTGCGCCGCACGGGCCAGAAGGTCGGCGGTGGCGGGCGCCACCACGAATAGATCCGCCTCGTGGCCGATCGAAAGATGACGTGCCGCCCCCTCCACGGACCAGAGGGAGGAGAGGACGGGACGACCGGTCACACCTTCGAAGGAGAGGGCACCCACGAAGCGCGACGCGGATTCGGTGACCACCACGTCCACCTGCGCGCCCAGACGGGTGAGGTCCCGGGCCAGTTGGACCGACTTGTACGCAGCGATCCCCCCGGTGACCCCCAGGACGATCCTGCGCCCCTTCCAGGGCGGTCTCGGGGAGAGTCGGGCCGAGCCCAAACCCTACCCCTCTTTGAGCCGGCGACCCACCAGGCGGAACTCGATCTGTCCCGAGGTCAGCGCCTCAAGCGATCGGGTGGTGAGCTTCTTCTCCTGGCCGAGGGGCTTGAGGTCCCGGGGCAGTGCGTTGAGCTCACGGGTGTACTTGGCCGCCACCAGCACGCCCAGGTACTTGCTTCCGGTGTTCTTCGCCATCTCGTTCGGTGTAAATACCTGCATGACCCCACCTCCTCATGAGTACGATCAGATCGGCAGTTTCCTCGCCCCTGCAGCGCAGGAAGGCGGGAACTCCGTCGTTCGACTACCCGGGTCTACCCGACGGCCCGGCCCGTAGTGCCCTTCGGTGCCACCAGTTCATCGATTTCCCGGCGTACACGGGCCACCTCGCCGGACAGGTCCAGCGCCCGGCCCGGACGGTGGCTCTCGGCCTCCACGATGGCCCGGACCCGGGCCACCGCCCGCTCCAGATCGTCGTTCACCACGATATAATCGAAGTGTACCGCTTCTTCCAACTCCGCCTTCCCGGCCCTCATGCGTCGCTTCACCTCGTCCAGGGCCTCGGTGCCCCGAGCGGTCAGACGACCCCACAGGGCCGCGGCCGATGGCGGAAAGATGAAGATGAGAACGGCCCCCGGTGCCCGCTCTCGGATCTGGCGAGCCCCCTGCACATCGATGTCCAGAACCACGTGCTCACCCCGCTCCTGGGCGGCTTCCAGGTTCCGACGCGGGGTCCCGTAGAGGTTGCCGTGGACCTCGGCCCACTCCACCAATTCTCCCCCATCGATCATGCTCCGAAACCTCTCCCGGGACACGAAATCGTAGTCCACTCCGTCCACCTCACCCTGCCGGGCCCTTCGGGTGGTGGCAGACACCGAAAAGACGAAGTGGTCGAAACGATCCACCAGGGCGTGGGCGATGGTGGTCTTCCCGGTTCCACTCGGAGCCGCCAGGATCAGGGGACAGGGTCGGTACGGAAGGCCGGTGATCACTCGACGTTCTCCAACTGCTCCCGGATTCGGTCCACCTCTTCTTTGAGGGTCACGACGTGGGCCGCGATCTGGGCATCGTTGGCCTTCGAACCGATGGTGTTCACCTCCCTGAGCATCTCCTGGGAGATGAACCCGAAGCGCTTCCCCACCCCGTCCTCACTCCCATTGGTCATGGTTTCGCGAAACATCTGAAGATGCGAGCGGAACCGGACCAGCTCCTCGTGGATGTCCCAGCGTTCGGCCATGTGAGCCACTTCCCGTGCGATCCGCTCCTCATCAAGGGGGGCTTCCCCTTCGAGGAGCTCGTGAATGGCGCCCCGGATCCGGTTCCGCTCCTCCACCAGCCGGTGAGGAGCGCGCTCGAAGACGGCCTCGATCTCGCGCTCCATGAGTTGCAGGCGAGTCGAAAGGTCCGCAGCCAATCTCGCTCCCTCATCCTCGCGCATGGACACCAGCTGGTCGAGCGCCTCGACGAGCACGGCCTCCACGATCTCCCCATCCAGCTCGTCGGGGATGCCACTGGGTCGGGGTCGCTGGAAGATGTCACGGAAGCCGGCGATCAGGGC
>SKKH01000114.1 GCA_007121555.1 Gemmatimonadota bacterium
GCAGGATCGAGTGGGGGATTGTCTCCCCTCCGATCCTTCCGCTTCCCCGACCCTCTGATCTGGGTCTTGATCGCGGGGATCGGGCTTCTGCTGGTCGGAGGGTGGAGCGAAGGCTGGGGTCGGATGGGTGCGAATATGGTAGTGTTCATGGTTGGACTCTACGCCCTGCGTGGCGCAGGAGTCCTTCTGTTCATCACAGGTGGGCTCTCGCTGCCCGCCATGCTCCTGGTTGCAGTGGTGGCCCTTCTGGTGCCGCCGCTTCTCGTGCTGGGAACGACGGCGGTGGGAGTGGGGGATTCATGGTTCGATCTCAGAACTCGAGGGAACTCCCCTGGAGGTCGAGGATCGGACGGGACGCAAGGAGCAGACTGAGATGAAGGTGATTTTGAAGCAGCCGGTGGAGAATTTGGGCGACCAGGGTGACGTGGTCACCGTGAAGCCGGGTTATGCCCGGAATTTTCTCCTTCCCCAGGGCCTGGCCTACCAGGCATCCGAGGGGAATCTTCGACGCATCGAGGACGAGCGAAAGCAGGCGGAAGAGCGCTCCAAGCGGGACTACCTGGAAGCTCGTCGCCGGGCCTCGCAGCTCGAGGGAACCTCGATTTCGTTCGAGGCCCTGGCATCGGAGGAGGGGAAGCTCTTCGGCTCGATTTCGAGCCAGGACATCGTCCAGCGCCTCAACGAGGGCTCCCTGGACTTCGAGCTCGAGCGGCGTCAGGTCCAACTCGAGGAGCCCCTGAAGGAGGTCGGTGTCTATCAGATCCCGATCCGGCTCCACTCCGAGGTCGAGCTCGATGTGGAGGTACAGATCCTCAGGCAGGAGGACTGACTCTGGTGGTGAGGAGTGACCACGACTCCGGACCCCTCGATCCGTTGCGGGAGAAAAGGTGATGGAGACGACGGACGAATCGCCCGGAAACGGGGAGATCTCGTTCCCGTCCGGCCTCGAGCGAGCGGCCGGACTGGCGCTGGAACGCAAGGCCGAGGAGGTTCTGGGAATGGACCTCCGCGGGATCTCCACGGCCACCGAGTTTTTCCTCCTCGCCACAGGTCGATCCGATATCCAGGTTCGAGCCATCGCCGAACACATCATCGATGAGCTGAAGAAGGAGTCCATCCGACCGAGTCACGTTGAGGGCATCGGAGATGGGCGCTGGGTCCTCATCGACTACTTCGACTTCGTGGTCCACGTCTTCCATACCAGCGCTCGAGAGTTCTACCAACTCGAGGTCCTCTGGGGCGACGCCCCCACCCGGGGCTTCTCGGACTGAATGACCGCGCCTTCCGCAGGGGGGGCTTCCGTCGCCGGAACCTGGATTGCCGAGGCTTGGAACGTCAGGTTACCTTCGCCACCCGCACCTGGCCAACGGAAGGTCCGTCGGCCGATCCACCCCTTCGCTGCGGTGAGGTCCATGTCGTCCGACGACCACATCACGATTCCGTTCGATCCTGAAGGGGAGAGCCTCCCCGAACTCCTGTCCGATCCCGTAGGGGACGGCGGTGAGGTCGTGGCTCTCATTGCCGACGCCGCGCTTCGGGAGAGCGGCTGGGCAGCGCGAGCGGCGGTGGCGCTGGCGACCCGCTGGGCCGAGGCCGGTCATCGGATCCTTCTCATGGACGCGAACCCTGTGGACCCGTCGCTCCACACCCTGCTCGACGAGAGCAACGGGGAAGGGGTGAACGATGCGGTGCTCTATGGGGTGTCGCCGGCCCGGATGGCTCGAAGCCGGGACGAGGGCTTCCTGTTCGCCTCGGCGGGGACGGTCACGTCCGATGCCTCCACGGTCTTGCGGCATCCCCGCTGGGCCTCAGTCCTTTCCGCCTGTCGAGGCTCGGGTTCCCGGGTCATCCTGTTCCTCCCCGCCGGGGTTCCCGGGACGGAGGGCCTCGCAGACGAGGCGGACCGGGTGATCCGTCTCAAGACCGTCCTCGCGGCGACGTCGGGAGGGGGGCCTGGGGGAATCGTACTCCACCCCCCCCGAAGCGGCCGGATGGAGTCGACCGCTGAGGCATCCGGTTCGGCGCCCCTGCCTGGGTCCTCCTCGGCGACGCCCGGTCCCGGAGTATCGATGGGATCGTCGGACGTGGAGCTCCTGGACACGGCCACCCCCGGAAGTCACGAGGGCGGTGGAGAGCCGGGTCCAGAGCGAGGGGCAGCCGAGGGTTCCACGGAGCGAGGGGAGACGTCCCCTGAACCCGCCGCTGGGGACCCACCTCCGGCCGCCGGTCCCAGCCCGACCGCCGACACCGCCTCTCCGCCGCCTCCGGCCGGGCAGCCTTCGTCTGGAGGCCGTCGGTCCACCTGGCTGCTCATCGCCCTGATCACACTCGCTGTGCTCCTCTTCATCGCTGCCCTGCTGGGACTCATCGACATCCCTGGAATCACTCCGGAGGCCGCGGCGGCCCACCAGTCAGAGCGAGTTTCGGCGAATCCATGAAGCTGACCGCCCTGCGCCTTCACGGCTTCAAATCCTTCGCTGACCGCACCGAGATCACCTTCCACGACGGAATTACCGCAGTGGTGGGTCCCAATGGGTGCGGAAAATCGAATATCTCCGATGCCATCCGCTGGGTCCTGGGCGAACAGCGCCCGACAGCGATCCGAGGCGCCAAGATGGAAGAGGCCATCTTCCAGGGCACGGTGCATCGACGTCCGGTGAACCGAGGTTCGGTGGCCATGGACATCGCCAATTCCTCCGGAGCCCTCCCGGTGCCCTTCGAGGAGGTGGAGATCGCCCGGACCGTATACAGGGATGGAGGTTCGGAATACCAGCTGAACCGGTCCGGCTGTCGTCTTCGGGACATCCAGGATCTGTGCCGGGATACCGGCCTGGGAGCCAACGCCTACGCGGTCATCGAGAACCGGATGATCGACACGATCCTCTCCGACCGAGCCGATGAGCGGAGAGGGCTCTTCGAGGAGGCCGCGGGAATCGGCAGGTACAAGGATCGGCGGCGCGCCGCGGTCCGTCGTCTGGAGCGGGCCGAGACGGACCTTCAGCGACTGGAGGACCTCATCGGTGAGGTCGAGAGCAAGGTGCGTTCGCTGGCTCGACAGAAGGGGCGGGCGGAGCGGTACGCTGGGCTCAAGAAGCGCCGTCTCGACGTGGAGATCGCGGTGGCACGAACCCAGCTCGCCGAGCTGGAGGGCCGCCTGGCCGAGGTGCGGGAGGGGCTGGGCGGAGGAGCCAGCGCCAAGGAGAGCCTCCAGGCCGAGATCGCCACCGCTGAGGCCCGGGTGGAATCGCTCCGGGTGGAGCGGGTGGAGGCGGATCGGGCCCGTTCGGCGACGGCGGCGCGCCTCGAGGAGCTTCGGGTGGAGCTGGTCCGGTGGGAGCGCGAAGTCGCTGTCTCCCAGGAGCGGACCACGCAGGCCCGCCAGCGGATCGAGAGCATCGCCGAAGAGCGCAGTGCGGCCCGCGACGCGGTGACCCGTGGGAAGGAGGAGAGCGCGGCCCTCGAACTCCGTGAGCGGGAGCGAGGCACGGAGCTGGAGGAGTTGCGAAACGCCCTTCAGACTCTGGAGGACGAGTCCGCCGCTGTAAGGGCCCGTCTCGAGGAGGCCCGGCGGGAGGTGGAAGCGGTGGAGGAGCGCGAACGGGAGGTGGCGAGGCGAAGTGCCCAGCTCGAGGGGGAAGCCGAGTCCGCGCGGGCAGAGGCTCAGGAGATGGAGCGCAGGATCGCACACCTTGAGGAAGAGCTCACGAGCAGCCGGGATGCCCTCAAGGAGCTGACGTCGCAGTGCGACCTCTTCACCGATCAGCTCGCGGAGTTGGACGGCGAGGTGTCGTCGGCGCAGAAGCGGATCCAGGAGAGGTCGGAGGCGCTTCAGGAGGCGCGGGAGACCCTCGAGGTGGCCCGAGTCCGCGAGCTGAAGGCCAAGGACGAGGCCGGCGCTTTGGCGACCCGTCTGGCGACCCTGGAGCGGATGGAGCGAGACCGTGAGGGAATGGATCCCGTCCTGAAGGCTCTCATGGCCGATCCTCCTGAAGGAGTTCTGGGTCTCCTGGCGGACTTTCTCTCGGCACCCCCCCCCGTCATGGCGGCGGTGGAGACCTTTCTGGGCGTCGTGAGTCGGGGCGTCGTGGTGCGTGACGGGGACAGCGCCGCGCAACTCCTGGCCTGGTTCCGGGATGAATGGGAGGGAGGCGGAGGCCTCATCGCACTTCCTCTGGACCGGGTTCCCCGGGTCACGGGGGAGGGCTCCCTCCTCGACCGGATCACTCCCGAAGGCGAGGGGGCTCCCTGGGTACGAGCGCTTCTTCATGACGTGGAATTCAGCGAGTCTCTCGGTGGGGGCCTCAGCCTCGAGGCCCGAGACCTGGTCCGGTCCGACGGGGTCTCCCTCACCCGCCAGGGGCTCGTACGAGTGGGCAATCCAATGGGCGCCACAGGGCTCCTGGAGCGTCGTGGGGAGCTGGCCGACCTGAAGGAGGAGGCGGCTGGAGCCCGGGAATCCGCTCAGGAGGCTGAACGGGCACGAGAGGAGGCCAGGGGTCGGCTGAAGAAGATCGAGGCCGACCTGGAACTGGCCAGGGCCGCACTTCGCAAGGCCGAGGACGCGCAGAGGGAGGCGCGCTCCCGCGAGACGGAGCGTTCCCAGGATCGCAGCCGGCTCGAACGGCAGATGACCGAGCTGAAACGCCAGCTTCAGGCAAGTGCAGCGGCTCAGGTCGAGGCCCTGGGGCGGGCGAAGGAAGCAACCCAGACGCGTGAGTCCCTCCTGGAGGGAGAGGAGGAGCTCCGAGCCGGTCGGGTGTCCGCTCGCGAGCGACTCCAGGTCATTCAGGACGAATGGGAAGGCATCCGGTCGCGGGTTTCGGAGCGCACGGTCCAGGAGGCCCGCCTGGAGGGGGAGGTGGAGAGACTCCGGGAACGCCGCCAGGAGCTCACACGGATGGTGGCGTCGGGCCAGAGCCGCCTGGAAGCGCTGGCCCAGGAAGAAACCCGTCTGAATACGGTACTCGAGGAGGCCGAGGCCCTGCGTGGGCGAGGAGAGGCCGAGACCCGCCGCCTCTTCGGACTTCGGGACGAGGTGGAGAAACGACTGCGTGAGCAGGACGAGGTCCTGGCGGAGCTCTCCGAAGGCCTGGAAAAGGCGGAGACCCGGGTTCGCACAGCCCAGCGTAGCGAGCGGGAGGCCTCGGAGGCCCGGCATCGCCTGGAGCTCGAGGCCCGGGAACTCGAAGGCCGGATCGGCAGGATTCAGGACCGACTCGAGGGAGAATGGGGACGAAGCCTGGACGAGCTCATGGAGGCGGCCGATCCGGTGGAGGGCACTCCGGAGGAGCTGCAGGAGGATCTCCGGGAGATCGTGCGCAAGCTGGACCGGTTGGGTCCCGTGAACATGCTGGCGGTGGAGGAGCACGAGGAGGAGTCGGCTCGCCTCGACTTCTTCCGGGAGCAGCGAGACGACCTGGTGGAGGCCCGCGACGATCTGCGCGCGGCCATCCGGGAGATCAACCGCACGGCCACGGAGCTCTTCCAGGGGACCTTCGAAGCGATCCGGGAGAACTTCAGGGCGACCTTCCGCCGGCTCTTCCAGGGTGGGGAGTGCGACATCTGGCTCGAGGACCCCCAGGATCCCCTGGAATCCGACATCGAAATTCAGGCTTCGCCGAGAGGGAAACGCACCCAGCGCATCGATCTGCTCTCAGGGGGAGAGCGGGCCCTGACCGCGCTCTCTCTCCTGTTCGGGATCTACCTGGTGAAGCCGTCCCCCTTCTGCGTGCTGGACGAGGTGGACGCGCCGTTGGACGAATCCAACATCGGGCGCTTCATCCGACTCCTCCAGGAATTCAAGGACCAGACCCAGTTCATCGTGATCACGCACAACCCGCGCACCATCGAAGCCGCCGACTGGATCTACGGCGTCACCATGGAGGAGCCGGGAGTGAGCTCGATCGTGGGGGTCCGCCTGGAGGAAGCCCTGGAAGCGGCGGGAGCCGTGCTCTGAGATGGAGGTAGTGGTTCTCGGGTCCGGCACCCTCCTTCCTGATGACCAGCGCAGATCGGCCGCTCATCTCGTTCGAAGCGAGGAGGTCCGGCTCCTCATGGACTGCGGGAGCGGGACCGTGCACGGGTTCGACCGCCACCAGGTGTCCTGGAGGGACCTCACCCACGTCGCCATCTCCCACTTCCACACCGATCACTTCGGCGACTTGCCGGCCCTGCTCTGGGCCCTTCGTCATGGGGTCCCCGGAGGCCGAGCCCAGGTGTTGACCCTCCTGGGTCCCCAGGGTTTGGGGAGGGTGATGGAGGGTCTCGCGGCGGCCTACGGTGAGTACATCCTGGATCCCGGTTTCCCCCTGGAGATCGTGGAATTGTCACCGGGAAGCGAGCGGGAGCTGAACCGGGGCCAGGCGATCCTTCGCACGCATGAGGCTCGGCACGGACCCGAAGCCCTCGCCTTCAGGGTGGAGTCCACTGGGCATGCGTTGGGGTATACCGGAGATACCGGGCCGCTGCCGGCTCTGGGAGCCTTCTTCAGCGGAGTGGACGTTCTCGTGTCCGAGTGCGCCGTGGCCGACGCGTCCCAGTTGGGGAACCACCTGGACCCTCCCTCCGTAGCAGCCCTGGCTCGGGACGCCCGACCGGGCGTTCTGGTCCTGACCCACCTCTACCCAGAGGTCCAGGGCCTGGAGCTGCCGGCGATGTTGGCGGAACTGGGTGTGTCGGGTCAGGTGATCGTAGCCCGGGATGGACTCCGGATCCGGATGGAGCACCATGGAACGCCTCCGGTGGTGCAGGGTCCTTCCGAACACACACCCCCCTTATAGACAGAGAGCTCGCAATGCTGGTCGTCATGAGACAGGAGGCGTCTGCCGACGCCATCGATCGGGTCGTCACCACCATCGAATCCATGGGCTACGAGGCCCGGCCGATCCCTGGGAAGCAGCGCACGGCGGTGGGCCTCATCGGGAACGATGGGCGAGTGGATTCGGCGCGCCTGGAAGGTCTCGAGGGGGTGCTGGAAGTCATCGCCGTCAGCCATCCGTACAAGCAGGTGTCCCGGGAGTGGCGGTCCGAGGACACGGTTGTCACTCTGCCCAACGGCACCCGGATCGGCGGGCGGGAGATCGCCGTCATGGCCGGGCCCTGTGCGGTCGAGAGCGAGGAGCAGATCGTCGGAATCGCCCGCACCCTTCGAGCCATGGGAGCGACCATCCTGCGGGGCGGGGCGTTCAAGCCTCGGACCTCACCCTATTCGTTCCAGGGATTGGGCGAGGAAGGGCTGATTCTCCTGGCTCGGGCACGCGAGGCGACGGGGATGGCGATCGTGACGGAAGCCCTGGACCGCGAGGGCCTGGACCTGGTGGTGGAGTACGCCGACATCATCCAGATCGGTGCCCGCAACATGCAGAACTATCCCCTCCTGCGCATGGCGGGACAGTCGGAGAAGCCGGTCCTGTTGAAGCGGGGAATGTCGGCCACCATCAAGGAGCTCCTTCTGGCCGCCGAATATCTCCTGGCCGAGGGAAATTCGCAGGTCATCCTCTGCGAGAGGGGAGTTCGGAGCTTCGATACCCACACCCGCAATCTCCTGGACCTCACCTCCATTCCCGTGGTCCAGGCCCTCTCCCACCTTCCCATCATCGCCGATCCCAGCCACGGCACCGGGATCCGGTCGAAGGTGACTCCGATGGCTCGGGCAGCGGTGGCCGCTGGAGCCGACGGCCTGATGGTCGAGGTTCATCCTCATCCCGAGATGGCGCTTTCCGACGGAGCCCAGTCCCTCTTCCCGGAGCAGTTCGAGGAGCTCATGGCCCAGATTCGGGTCATCTCCCAGGCGTTGGATCGGGAACTGGTGGCCCCGTTGGATGCGCCAGGCGTCGACGACACGTCCGCGGTCCCCAAGAGCGCAGAGGTCGCCTGAGCCCGGGGATCTGAGCCGGGAGATCAAGAAGGAGTCCCCTTCCAATATTCCCTCGCCCCATCCGAACCTCGAACCTTCCTGCTCTTCATGCGCGGGCTGAGAAGCGGCTTCCGGGAGAGGGGGGGACGGGTGAGCGATCTGGGGTTCAGGCGAGGCCGGAGAGGGGAGGCGCTGGCCCTCGAGTTCCTCATGCGCCGGGGCTGGCGGATCCTGGACCGGAACTGGAGAGACGGCCCACGCGAATTGGATGCGGTAGCACGGCGCGAGGGCGTCCTGGCCTTCGTGGAGGTCAAGACACGGTCGTGGAGGAGTGGGCCGCCCCGCGGGTCTCGCCATGGGCCTGGCCCGGCTCCCGGAGCCAGGGACCATGCCCTGGCCTCTGCCACCACCTCCGTGACCTGGAGGAAGCGCCGAGAGGTCCACCGGGCGGCCCGAGCCTGGGTGGCCCATTCCCAAACTCTCCCTGAGGAGGTCCGGATTCGGATGTTCGGACGCCCCTGGCCTTCGGTCCTTCGGTTCGACCTCATCGTCGTGCTCTTCTCGAACCACGACGATCCGGAGGTCATCCACGTGCCGGACGCGTGGAGACCAGGGTGGCCCAACGGTTGACTCCCAGCCTCACCCACGGTTACCTTGAAGTCGTGCCCCAGGTTCGTAGATCGAAAGCCCACGAAATCCGTCAGGACCTCGCCGGTAGCAGCGGTAAGTGCGGTGATCGGTGCTACGGTTCGCCTGGGGCATTTTTTTGTCCCCCTCCGTTGTGCCTGCCGTCGTTCTCCGGGTCCCGGCGCCTCTCCGGGACCGGGGGCTGAGCAGGGCCCACCCTCAGTCGTCGCCTCGTGGCCCATACCGCCCTAGCCCGTAGCTATCGTCCTCGGCGCTTCGCCGACGTGGCTACGCAGGAACATGTGTCCGAGACCCTTCGGCGGGCCGTGTCCGGAGGTCGTGTCGGGCACGCCTATCTCTTCTGTGGACCCAGAGGGGTGGGGAAGACCACCCTGGCGCGGGTCCTTGCGATGGCGCTGAACTGCCAGAGCAGCACCGACGACGGGGAGCCCTGCGGAGACTGCGAAAGCTGCACCCGGATCTGGTCCGGGACGACCTCGCTCGACGTCGTGGAGATCGATGCCGCCTCGAACCGTGGCGTGGACGATGCTCGGGACCTGAGGTCCCGGGCCATGTATGCGCCTTCGGAGGAAGGTCGATTCAAGGTCTACATCGTGGACGAGGCCCACATGCTGACCCGGGAGGCCTGGAATGCCCTCCTGAAGGTGCTGGAAGAGCCCCCGGACCGGGTGATCTTCATCTTCGCCACCACTGAGCCCGAGAAGATCGAGCAGACCGCCGCCCCGATCCTGTCGCGTTGTCAGCGCTTCGACTTCCGTCGTATCGGTGTAGCGGACATCGTTCATCGCCTCGCAGAGGTTCTCGAACGGGAAGGCTCCGAGGCGCCTGAAGACGCCCTTCGACTCATCGCCCGAAAGGCCGATGGAGGAATGCGGGACGCCCTCTCCCTCACGGATCAGGTGCTGGCCCTCTCCGACGGCCATGGGGTCTCCCTGGACATGGTCAGGCGGATCCTGGGGGTCGTCGAGGAAGAGCGGTTTCTTCAGCTTCTGGACCTCATCTCCGCGCGGGACCGCGGCGGGATCTTTCAGTTGGTTCAGAAGCTCCTGGACCAGGGATACGACCTGGTGGAGTTCTACCACGGGCTCCTTGATACCCTGCGGGTCCTGCTTCGACTTCGCGTGGGAGATCCTGTCGCGGAGCTACCGGAAGAAGGTCGGTCCGACTGGATCGCGCGGGCCGAGATCTTCGAACCCGGCGATCTGGTCCGGATGCTCGGGATGGCGGCCGAGCTGGAAACCGGGGGAAGTCTGAGGCGAAGCTCCCAGCCGCGGGTCCTCCTCGAGCTGCTTCTCCTGCGATTTTCCTATCTGGATCGCACGGTGGATCTGGAGGCGCTCCTCAAGGGACTTGGAGGGCACGAGGCCGACCCTCCACCAGTGGTCCCCTCTCGCAGGACGGCCGCGCCGGTCGCAGCGACGCCCCGCCCACCGGTCCAAGCGCCCGACCCCACGCCGAAGCCTCCCTCATCCCCGGCGCCGAAGCCTCCATCGCCCCAGGCGTCGTCCGGGGCGCGAAGGCCGGAGGCCGACGAGCCGAACACCGGCCCCGCCCCATCCTCTGAGGCGCGCGCCATGGATGTCGCTGAGGGATGGAAGACGTTTCTCTCCGGAGGTGAGGGGATTCCTCCTGGGCTCACCCCCCTTCTCATGGGCGCCGAGGTTGAGAAGGTGGAGGCGGATCACCTCCGGCTCTTCCTTCCTCCTGGCCCTGCGTTGGATCGTCTGGGCGACCCAAAGGAGCTCGAGCGGCTCGAGGAAGGCCTCGCTCAGATCACGGGAGGGACCCCCACCATCGAGGTGATGGAGCGGGAGATTCAACCCGAGCCGGGAGAGGATCGGGTTTCTCGAGGGCAGGTGAGGGAAGGGCGATTGGGAGATCTTCTCGAGAAGGAACCGGGTCTCCGAGGCGCTGTAGAAGGGTGGGACCTGGATATCGTGGAGTGAGCCGCTCTCCGCGTGCGCTCGGTTGGGCTATCGGTTTGCGGCCCCCGACTCGCACGCAGGAAGCGTCGGCGCTCGTAGCGTTCCTGGGATCGAACAACTTGACAGTCCTGACTTCGCCGGAGGCGAGCCGATGAATATGCAGCAGATCCTGAAGATGGGGCAGCAGATGCAGTCCCAGATGACTGAAATCCAGGAGAACCTGGACAAGGAAGAGGTGTCGGCGTCGGCAGGTGGAGGCATGGTCACCGCTACGGTCGACGGGAAGGGCGGCGTGAAGGCGGTGAAGATCGACCGCACCGTAGTCGACCCCGATGACGTGGAAATGCTCGAGGATCTGGTTCTGGCCGCTGTATCGGAGGCCCAGAACAAGGCCAGGAAGCTCTATGAGGAGGAGATGAAGAAGATGTCGGGCGGATTGCCCTTCCCCATGAAGATCCCCGGGCTGTTCTGACCAGGTCGTGTCCGTCATTGACGAGGTGACCCGGGAGTTCACGCGACTCCCCGGGATCGGCCCCCGAACGGCCCGGCGCCTCGTCCACCACCTTCTCCGTGGGTCGTCGGACGATGCGCGCCGGCTTGCCAGGGCTGTGGAGTCCCTGGTGGATCGAGTTCGCCCTTGCGAGATTTGCGGCACCTTCGCGGAGGGCGTCCGATGTGAGATCTGTTCCGATCCGGAGCGGGATCGCTCCGTCATCTGTGTGGTCGAAGGCGCCTTCGACGTCCACTCCATCGATGACACCGGTGAGTTCCAGGGCCTCTACCATGTACTGGGTGGGCAACTCTCCCCATTGGACGGAATCGGCCCCGACGAACTTCGGATCGAGGGACTGCTGGCACGAGTGGATTCTTCGGACAGCCGGATCTCCGAGGCAATCCTGGCCACCAGCCCATCCGTTGAAGGCGAGGCGACCGCAGTCTACCTTGAACAGGTACTTCGTTCGCGGGGGGTCCGGGTCACACGATTGGCTCGAGGGCTTCCCATGGGGAGTGACCTGGAGTATGTAGACGGCTCGACGCTGGCTGAAGCTCTGGCCGGTCGACGGGAAATGTGAACTTCCTCCCATCAGGGTTGAAACAACGACTATGGACGCTCGCACGAAGCGAACGCTCCGGATCGTAGGACTCGTGGCGCTTGCGGTCGGCCTGACCGGAGTCGCCTCTGTGCTGCTCGTCCGGGACCAGATTTCCCGACAGCGCCGGAATCTCTTCAACCCACTTTCACTGAAGCGGATGGCGGCCCTGCAGCACATGGCTCGCCAGAGGGCTTCCGTGGATCACGTCAATCTTCTCAGGGACTACATCAACTGGGAGCCGCGCAAGATCCTCCGAAATCGAGCCCGGGCCATCGTCGAGCGGATGGAGCAGGAGGCCCTGGAGCAGAACGGAGCCTTGCGGTCTCGACCTTGAGCCCCCCGACTGCGGGGTTCTCTCTCCCTGTTGTCCAGGTCATGCCCTCCCGCCTTGCCTCCGGACCGCAAGGGGTGGAGTTTAGGGACTTCTTCCGATTCGGGTCCGGGATCGGCGCTCCTCACCGAGGGGCTCTGGTTCTCGAGGCTTCGGATTCGTCATCGCGACGTCGGGTCGACCCCGGTCCGACCATTCTGAAGAGAGAAGCCGACGTGCTGGAAGCCGACTCGAGTGTGACTGAGGTTTTCCTGTGCCCGCCGAGGTTCAGATCATGTCGATGATCAACTATGCCTCCCGGGAGATCAACTGTAAGATCGTCTATTACGGTACAGGTCTCGGCGGCAAGACCACGAACCTCGAGCACGTGTATTCCAAGGTAGATCCCGAAACTCGAGGGAAGATGATCTCGTTGGCCACGGAGGCCGACCGGACGCTCTTCTTCGATTTCCTTCCCATCGACCTGGGTGCGATCCGGGGATTCAAGACTCGATTCCACCTCTACACCGTGCCGGGACAGGTGTACTACAATGCCAGCCGGAAGCTCATTCTCAAGGGTGTGGATGGGATCATCTTCGTAGCCGACTCCCAACTCGACCGGACTGAGGCCAACATCGAGGCGATGCACAACCTCTACGAAAATCTCGAATCCTACGGATACGACCTTTCGAAGATTCCCTTCGTCATCCAGTACAACAAGCGGGATATGGACCGGATCGCTTCGGTCGAGGACCTGCGGGGTGAACTCAACCCCATGGGAGTCCAGGATTTCGAGGCCGTAGCCATCGAAGGGAAAGGGGTGTTCGAGACGCTGAAGGCGGTGAGCAAGCAGGTGGTGAAGACGCTGAGCTGATCGGCATCTCCCTATGGCTCAGACTCGACTCAATCTGCCCAACACCATCACAGGGGCCCGCATACTTGCGTGCCCCATCCTCTTCATTCTCGCACTCTCCCCCCGGCCTGAACTTCTCCTCCTGGCCTTCGGACTCTTCGTCGCCGCGGCGCTGTCGGACCTCTGGGACGGATACCTGGCCCGGAAACACGGGCTCATCACGGATGTGGGGAAGCTCCTCGACCCACTGGCCGACAAGCTCCTCCTGGTGTCGACCTTCGTTCCCTTCTACATCGTGTCCCATCGTCCGGAATCGGTCTGGGACATCCCGTGGTGGGGCCCTCTCCCCCTCTGGCTCATCGTGGTGATCTTTGGCCGGGAAGTCGCTGTGACCCTCTTCCGGAGTTGGGCCGCGCGTCAGGGTTCGGTGATCTCCGCCGGCCCCTCCGGAAAGATCAAGGCCTTCGTCCAGAACATCTTCAGTGGTGCGCTGCTCCTCTGGTACGCCCTGGCCAGATGGGCCGAAGCCTACGGATGGGAGGGAGCCACTACCTGGGAGATCTGGAGTGCCTTCCACGGCCTCGTGGTGGGGCTTTCCCTTCTGGTGGCTCTGATCCTGACGGTGTATTCCATGGGGGTCTACGTGGTCCAGAACCGGGCGCTCTTCCGGCGAGGAGAGGCGTGAGCGAGGCGATGCAGGATTCCGGTGGACCGGGGGAGGCGACTCCACCTGCCCGGATTGTCACGATCGGTGACGAGCTCCTCTCGGGAGAGCGTCTCGACGGGAACGCCCACTGGCTCGCTCGTCACCTCACCGGCCTGGGGTTCCGTGTGCTGGGGATCGAGTCCGTGGGAGACGAGGGGGCCGACATTGGATCCGCGCTCAGGAGAGCCGCCTCCGATGCGGAGTTCGTGGCGGTCACAGGGGGCCTGGGCCCGACGCTGGACGATCGAACCCGGGAGGCGGTTGCCCAGACGTGGGGGCTTCCCCTGGAAGAATCCCCTGAGATCCTGCGAGAGCTCACGGGACGCTTCCGGGAGCGGGGCTACCATGAGCTGCCCGCGGCGAATCGGCGCATCGCTCTTGTACCGAAGGGAGCTCGACCGATCGCCAACCCCAGAGGCTCGGCTCCAGGGCTTTGGCTGGGGCCGGAGAGTCCCCTTGATCCGTGCGTCCTACTCCTTCTCCCGGGCGTGCCCCACGAGATGAAAGCCATCATGGAAGGGCCGGCACGGGAGCTCCTGACCCGGACCTTCGGGTCTCGTCTGCGTCCGGCGATGTCCCGACTGATTCGTACCACAGGGGTGCCCGAGTCTGTGCTGGCGGGGCGGATTGAAGCCCTGATGGGCTCCAGCGCCGGAGTCGAGGTGGCGTACCGTCCGTCTCTCTACGGGGTCGAGCTTCGTCTGAGTGCCCGAGGTGCCGAGGCCGTTCAGAAGCTGGACGAGGCAGAGCGGACGCTCGTGCCCGTACTGGCGGATCATCGCTACGAGGCCCCGTCAGGTGACCTGGCCGAGGCAGTCGGACTCGCGCTCTCGGCCGCCGGCCTGCGGGTGGCCGTGGCCGAGAGCTGCACTGGAGGCGCGCTCCTTCGGCGGCTCACCGACGTGCCCGGAAGTTCGGCCTGGGTCGTGGGAGGCGTGGTGGCCTATGCCGACCGGATCAAGACGGCATGGCTCGAAGTGTCCCAGGCGGTTCTTTCAGCCCAGGGTGCGGTCTCGGAGGGCGTGGCCCGGGGCATGGCCTCGGGTGTTCGCCGTCGAATGGGGGTCGAGATCGGAGTGGGGGTCACCGGGATCGCTGGCCCCTCCGGTGGTTCGGACGCCAAGCCGGTGGGGACCGTCTGGTTCGCCGTGGATGGGCTTGGGGAGACCCGGGCGGAGCGGGTCCGCTTCCCCGGCGACCGGGAGGAGGTACGGGAGCGAGCCACACAGCACGCTCTCCACCTCCTCTTGAGGGCGGTAGCCCCTTCGCCCCCTTCTACCCATGTCAGGGCGAACCCCGATGGGCTGACAGGGTAGGCATCGAATGCGTCGAGGCCTCCACTGGGCCCTGACGGGCCACATCTTCCAACGTATCCAGAAATTCCGGAGATCGATGACCGAATCTCACGAACGGACGAAGGACGTCCCTGATTCCAGCGAACTCGGCGAGGGCGGGGAACAGGACGTCTCCAACCTCGAGCCTGAATCTTCCAGTTCTCGGGGCGAGGGAGTCGAGGACGATGGATCGCCGCCTCGGGAGTCCGACCTGGAGGATGACGACATGGACGGCCTCCGGCAGGAGTTCCAGGATCTCAACGACCGTCATCTCCGACTGGCCGCCGAGTTCGACAACTTCCGCCGGCGGTCCCACGCGCAGCTCGGGGAGTCGGGTACGCGGGCTCAGGCCTCCCTCGTGAGTGGCCTGCTCGACGTGCTCGACGACTTCCACCGTGTGGCCCACCTGGAGCCTCATGAGACCAACGTGGAATCGCTTCTCGAGGGGGTCCGCCTGGTGGAGCGGAAGTTCAATCGGACTCTGGAGGAGGCCGGGCTGGAGGAGATAGAGGCTCAGGGGAGTGCCTTCGATCCGAATTCCATGGAGGCCATGATGAAGGAGCCGGCCGAGTCGGAGGAAGAGGACGATACGGTGTCCAGGGTGCTCCAGAAGGGTTTTCGCTTCAAGGGCCACCTGATTCGCCCCGCCCGGGTGAGCGTCAGGAAGTACGAGTGACCGTTCTCTCGCGAGGAGTGGGATGAGCACCACCTCCAAGGACTTCTATCGGGTTCTCGGCGTGCCCGAGGACGCGGACAAGGATCAGATCCGAAAGGCCTATCGGAAGCTGGCCAAGCAATATCATCCCGACGCCAACCCTGGAGACGAGAAGGCCCAGGAGCGCTTCCAGGAGATCGGTGAGGCCTACGCCGTCCTCTCGGACGAGGAGAAGCGGAAGAAGTACGATCAGATGCGGCGTTTCGGGGCCTTCGGCATGGGAGGTCGCGGACGACGGCCGGGAGGAGCGGGGCCCGGCGGATCCCGTCCGGGGCAGGGTGACGCGGCCGGCGGCTTCACCTTCGACGACCTGGGTGGACTGGGAGGTCTGGGCGATCTCTTCAGCACGATCTTCGACCGGGGGAGACGAGACGGTGGCGATGCCCGCCGCCCTGGCAGGGCGGGCTCAGGCCAGGACGTGGAACTCCAGGTGGAGATCTCGTTCCAGATCGCTGCTCGGGGTGGGAAGATCTCCCTGAACGTCCCTGTCACCGAGGAGTGCGCGACCTGTCGGGGTTCCGGCGCCCGTCCGGGAACCAACCTGCAGACCTGTGGGGAGTGTGGGGGAGTCGGCACAGTCTCCTTCGGTCAGGGTGGCTTCGCCGTGAGCCGACCCTGCCCCGCCTGCATGGGGAAGGGAAGGGTCCCTGACGTTCCCTGTGAAGTCTGTAGAGGTGCGGGGATGGTGCGCCAGACCCGCCGGATCGAGGTGAAGGTCCCGGCTGGGGTGGACACCGGGTCCCGGTTGAAGGTGAGTGGTCAGGGAGAGCGCGGACCTGGTGGAGGGCCGCCCGGAGACCTCATCCTGGTCTTCAAGGTGAAGCCTCACCATTTCTTCCGGCGAGATGGGGTCGATGTCCATTGCACCGTGCCCATCAACCTGGCTCAGGCTGTTCTGGGGAGCCGGATCCGTGTCCGAACGGTGGAGGGGAAACACGTGATCCTCAGGATTCCTCCGGGAACCCAGAGTGGGACCCGGTTCCGCGTTCGAGGTCAGGGAATCACGAAGGGCGAAAGGACCGGAGACCAGTACGTGGAGGTTCGGGTCGAGGTCCCGAAGGATCTGTCGGAGGAGGAGCGTCGGGAGTTCGAGCGCTTCGTGGAGTCCGCGGACATGCGGCACTGATTCAACGCTCCGTCGCGATGAAGCCCAGGGCCGTCAGTCCCGTTGATTCCCGTGGACCCGGGATGGCCGTCCGGCCTCCGGCAGTGCTGAGCACTCTCGCTACTGAGCGGGGGTCGCCTTGGTGGTGCCGCCTTGTCGGGCAGAGTGGTCGACAGCGGAGACCCCCTTCACGATGCGGCCTCCACCGAGGAGCTGTTCTCCTCGGAAGACGGCGCAGGACTGACCGGGGGTGACGGCCCGCTGGGGCTCCATCAACTCCAGTGAGAGCTCACCGGATTCCTGATCCCTGATGCGGGCCTCCACGGGCCGAGCCCGATGGCGGATCTGCACCTGGACCTCCTCGCCTTCGGAGGGTGCGGCGTGGAACCAGTTCAGGTCGTTAACCTCCACCCATCGCGACTCCAGAGCCCATCGGGGGCCCACGACCACGGCGCGGCGCTCGGGGTCGACCCGGATCACGAAGTGGGGTTCTGAGAAACCTCCTCCGAGACCCTTTCGCTGACCCACCGTGAACCCAGCGTAGCCGTCGTGCTCGCCCACCGTGCGCCCGTCCAGATCCACCACGGGACCGGGCTCCAGCGCCGGATGCCGCTTCCGCAGGCGGGTTTTGAGGAGGTCCCGGTAGTCCCCGGTGGGTACGAAGCAGATCTCCTGGGACTCAGGCTTTTCGGCGGTGAGGAGATCAAGATCTCGGGCCCGTTGCCGAACCTGGGACTTGGTGAGATCTCCCAGGGGAAAGTGCAGAAGGTCCAGGAGTTCCGAGGGCAGGCCCCAGAGGAAGTAGGCCTGGTCCTTGTCCCGGTCTCGACCCCTGTAGAGAGCGGTCTCGCCCCGAGGGCCGACTCCCGACCGGACATAGTGGCCGGTGGCGATGGTATCGCAGCCCAGCGCCCGACCCCGGCGAAGGAGGTCACCGAACTTCGTGTTCGAGTTGCAACGGACGCATGGGTTCGGAGTCCGTCCCTGCGCGTACTCGGCCACGAAATCATCGATGACGTCGCGGGTGAATTCCTTTTCCACGTCGAACACGTAGTGCGCGATCCCCAGGCCGTCGGCGACCCTGCGCGCGTCCATGATCCCGTCCAGGCCACAGCAGGTCCTGGAATGTCCCGGGGTCTCATCGTAACAGAAGGTCTTCATGGTGGCCCCGACCACCTCGTGGCCGGCTTCGACGAGGAGGGCCGCGGTCACCGA
>SKKH01000034.1 GCA_007121555.1 Gemmatimonadota bacterium
ATCGCCCGCTATCCCGCCTCGCGCCGGGATGGAAGCCGCCTCCTGGTGGTCGAGCCTTCCGGCGATTCCGGGACAGGGCTGCAGGGCGGTGCGGGGAAGGGGGGCTCGCCCTTTCGCCACCTGAGGTTCGAGCGCCTTCCGGAGCTTCTGGCTCCCGGGGACCTTCTCGTTCTGAATGAAAGCCGGGTGCTGCCCGTACGGCTCCTCGGGGCTAAGCCCACCGGTGCCCGGGGAGAGGTGCTCCTCGTCCGGCCGGTAGATGACGCCCGTGTGCGCTGGGAGGCCCTGGTTCGACCCGGTTCCAAGCTCAAGCCAGGCCGAAGTCTGGAGATCGGGGCGGAGCTGGTGGTTCGGATCGAGGATGGGCTCCCCGACGGGGGTCGGCTGGTCGCGCTCGAGACGCCGCTGGGGGTGGACGAAGCCCTCGAGCGCTACGGGGCCGTACCGCTTCCTCCCTATCTGGATCGGGACGAGGAGCCGCTGGACCGGGAGCGCTACCAGACCGTGTACGCGCGGGTCCCCGGATCGGTGGCGGCCCCCACCGCCGGCCTGCACCTGACCGACTCCCTCCTTGCGCGGATCGAAGGTGAGGGGGTGGAGGTGGCCCGGGTCACCCTCCATGTGGGCCCCGGGACCTTCCGGCCGGTGGAGTCGGAGCGGATCGACGCCCACCAGATGCATCGAGAGATGTGGGAGGTCTCGAGCGAGGCCGCCGAGGCGGTGGCTCAGACCCGGTCCCGGGGCGGACGGGTGTGGGCGGTGGGGACCACCGTCGTCCGGACGCTGGAGTCGGCCGCAGACCCGTCGGGACGAGTTCACCCAGGAAAGGGTGAGACCCGACTGTTCATCTCTCCCGGATACCGATTCCAGGTCGTGGAGGGCCTCATCACGAACTTTCACCTTCCACGCTCCACGCTCCTCATGCTCGTATCGGCCCTCGCGGGATATGAGATGACCATGGCGGCATATGAAGAGGCGATTCAGGAGGGGTACCGGTTCTATTCCTATGGTGACGCCATGGCGATTCTTCCTCAGCGCCAGCCCGCCCGCGAGCCCGAGAGCAACTCGTAATATAATAAAAACACATATTTTCAAGAGCTTTCTCCGAGCACCCTGAGTCCGGACCCGGTCCCGCCCGTCGGTGACGACGTCCACGGAGCAATCGCCCGCCCCCCGGAAACCGGCAGCCCCTATCCCGAACCGGCCGGGCCCGCCGGAGCTGAAACGCGCTCCCTTCCCCCTCGGTTGGGATCTCCCTGAGGAATCGCTATCGTAACCACGGTCCGGCAGGCACGCGAGCGCTCGTCAACACCTGAAACACAAGTCAAATCAACATGAAGCCCCTCCGTCGAAGCCGAAGCTCGGCCCTTGCGCCGGCCCCCCGCCCACCTGGACACACCGCTCGGGCGCTCGCGGTCGTCGCACCGCTGGCCTTCCTCGTGCTCACCGCGTGCGGAAGTGACGGAGACCCACAACCGGAAGAGGAACCGCGCGCCGAGACCCCTACCGAAGTCGTGGCCGTCATCGAAAAGGCCGAATGCCTGGACTGCCACATCCTGGACGGCCGCGGGACCTACGAGGGACCCGCCCTGAACCGGGTGGGGGCGCGGCTCTCCTCCGATCAGATTCGCCGGAAGATCGTGAATCCCGCCTCCTTCCCCGCCGCCGGATACGAGAACCTGGCCGGACGGATGCCCACCGACTTCGAAGAGCGACTCACCAGAGAGGAGCTGGATCGCCTGGTGGACTACCTGGCTCAGCGTCAGTGACCGCACTCCACGCCGGCCCCGAACCCGTGACCCCGCCCTTCTCCTATCAGCTGAAGCGCACCGAGGGCTCCGCCCGCACCGGGATCTTCCACACCCCCCACGGCCCGGTCGAGACCCCCGCCTTCATGCCGGTGGGCACCCTGGGAGCGGTGAAGACCCTCTCGCCCCTCGAGGTCGAGGAGGTGGGATCGTCCATGATCCTGGCCAACACCTACCACCTCTTCCTCAGGCCAGGCCACCTCCTGGTCCGGGAGTTGGGCGGACTCCACGCCTTCATGCGCTGGGACGGACCCCTCCTCACCGACTCCGGCGGCTTCCAGGTCTTCTCCCTGGCCCACATGAACCGGATCACCGACGAAGGGGCCGAGTTCCAGAGTCACATCGACGGCTCGCGCCATCTCTTCACGCCCGAGTCCGTCATGGAGATCCAGCGGGTGCTCGGCGCCGACGTGATCATGGCCTTCGACGAGTGCCCTCCCGGCGGATGCGACCGCGCCACCGCCCAACAGGCCAACGAGCGAACGCTCCTGTGGCTCCAGAGGTGCCTGGACCGCTTCGATGGGATCGGACGGGAGGGCCTGCCCGACGTCCCCGCTCTGGCCGAGCCCGAAGCCGTGCCCCGTCAGACCCTCTTCCCGGTCCTCCAGGGCAACGTCTATCCCGATCTGCGCAGAGAACACGCCCGACAGATCCAGTCCATGGCGGACTGGGACGGGCTCGCCATCGGAGGGCTCTCGGTGGGCGAGGAAAAACCGCGGATGTGGGCCACCCTCGAGGTCCTGGATCCGGAACTTCCCCGGGATCGTCCCCGCTATCTCATGGGGGTGGGGTACCCGGACGATCTCCTGGAGGCCATCGCCCGGGGGTGCGACCTCTTCGACTGCGTGGCACCGACCCGCAACGCTCGTCACGGAACGGCCTGGACCTGGCCCGAAGGACAGGTGAACTTGAAGGCCGCCCGGTTCAAGCGAGACGCCGGACCGCTGGACCCCGATTGCGACTGCTACGGGTGCCGGAACTTCGATCGGGCCTACCTCCGGCATATGGTGGTCGCGGGAGAAGCCTTCGCGCACCGGCTCATCTCGATGCACAACATCCGGTTCCTCATTCGCCTGGCCGAGGAGAGCCGCCGCCGTATCCAGGAGGGAAGCTTCAGAAGCTGGAGCCGGGAATGGCTGGAACGGTATCGGGCTGCACGGGGATAGGGGAAGGATCGGGCGCGAGGTCCTCGGGACCCCCGCCTCCGACACCCCGGATCCACGAACCGGGCTCGCGACGAACGACACTCAAACACGAAACGACTGGAGCTGCTGGTGATCGACCCGACCGTCGGACTTCTGCTGGCCCCTCCCGGTGAGGATGGCGGGGGCGGACTCTTCGTCCTCCTCCTGAACTTCGGGCTCATCTTCCTGATCTTCTACTGGCTCCTGATCCGTCCGCAGAAGAAGGAGCGCGAGCGGCACAAGGAGATGATCAAGGCGCTCCGGAAGGGCGATCAGGTCATCATGAATGGTGGGATCATCGGCAGCATCATCCATGTCGGCGATGATCGCCTCACCATCAAGACGGCCGAAAACACCCGCCTCGAGGTGGATCGCTCGTCGGTGGCCAGCAAGCTGGACGAAGGGACGGGAAGCTGAAGATGGCCGTGCGCGAGATCGTCCTCCTGGGGGATCCGGTCCTCCGGAAGCCGGCTGAAGAGGTGGAGCGCTTCGACGAGGAGCTCCAGTCTCTGGTGGACGACCTCTTCACTACCATGGTCTCGGCCGATGGCGCCGGACTCGCCGCCCCCCAGATCGGCGTCTCCAGGCGGGTTCTCGTCGTGGACGTGCGACAGGTGGCCGGGGATCATGCCCGGGTCGCCCTGGTGAACCCCAGGGTGGTCGAACGCTCTGATGACGAGGAGAAGGACACCGAAGGGTGCCTCAGCATCCCCGGCGTCAGCGAGTTGGTCCGGCGGCCCGTACATATCGTGGTCGAGGGCAAGGACCCGTTCGGGGAGGACGTCCGCTTCGAGGCCGAGGGATTCTACGCCCGGGCCCTCCTTCACGAGATCGATCATCTGGACGGGGTCCTCTTCATCGATCATCTCTCGCCCCTCAAGCGCCGCATGCTCCTGAAGCGATACCGGAAGCTGAGGGAGGAGGAGGAAGACCGGTGAGGGTTCTCTTCTGGGGCACTCCGGACTTTGCGATCCCCTCCCTCCGGGCCCTCCTCGGCGAGGGACATCAGGTCGTGGGGGTGGTCACCCAGCCGGACCGTCCGGCCGGCCGGGGACGTCGCCTTCGCGCCTCCCCGGTGAAGGAGATCGCTCTGGAGGAAGGGCTTCCGGTCCTGACCCCCGAGCGTCCCTGGGGAGAGGAGTTCGAGGGGGAGCTTCTGGCCCTTGAGCCCGAACTCTCCGTCGTCGTGGCCTACGGACACATTCTGCGACCCCGGATCCTCGAGATCCCAACCTGGGGCTCGGTGAACGTCCACGCCTCTCTCCTGCCTCGGCTCCGAGGGGCGGCGCCGGTGAACTGGGCGGTGATCCGCGGCCACAACCGGACCGGCGTCACCATCATGGAGATGTCCGAGGGAATGGACGAAGGGCCCATCCTCCTCCAGCGGGAGATCCCCATCGTACCGGAGGATTCGGCCACCGCTCTCTACCTCCGGCTCTCGGAGCTGGGCGCCGAGGCCCTCATCGAGGCGCTGGCCATGATGGAGGCCGGGCTCCTCGAACCCACGGAGCAGGACCACGAACAGGCCACCCACGCGCCCAAGGTGGACCGGGCGACGGCCCGAATCGACTGGAGTCGAGGTCCTCGGCAGGTGGCCGACCACATCCGGGGCATGGACATGGTGCCGGGCGCCTGGACCCTCCTGGATGGCCAGCCGGTCAAGCTCTTCAGTCCGGATGCGGCCACCTCCGGCTCGGGGACTCCCGATGGAGATACCTCGTCCGGCGAATCCCAGGCGCCGGGCACGATCCTGCGCGCAGACCCCGGGGAAGGGGTGCTGGTGGTGGCCACGGGGGAGGGAGGAGCCGTAGCCCTTTCCGAGGTCCAGCCGCCGGGGAAGCGCAGGATGGGAGCCGATGACTGGCTTCGGGGCGGTGGGCCGGAGCCTGGAGAGCGGTTCGAATGATCCCCCGGCTCCACCTGGTGACCGACGATCGGGTCCTGGGACTGCCCCGTTTCTCCCAGCTGGCCAGCCAGGCCATGGAAGAGGGGGGGGCAAGGCTGGCGGTCCACCTGCGAGGGCCCGGGTCCGGAGGTAGGATGCTGTGGGAGCGGGCCCGGGAGCTGGTCCCGGTTGCACACTCCACCGGCAGCCTCCTCCTCATCAACGACCGGGTGGATGTGGCGCTCCTGGTCCCGGTGGGTGGGGTCCATCTCCCGGAACGGAGCTTCCCGGTCTCCCTGGTTCGCGAGCTTCTGGCCGAGGAGATGGTGGTGGGTCGTTCCGTGCACGACGAGGAGCCCCTCGAGGGCCCGGAACGACCCGACTTCGTCCTGGCGGGTACCCTTTACCCCACCCCTTCCCACCCAGGTCAGGTAGGGGTGGGACCCGGTCGGGTGGCCCGCCTCCGGACGGCGAACCCCGGACTCCCCATCGTGGGCATCGGGGGGCTGACCCTGGATCGGGTGGATCCGGTACTGGAGGCCGGGGCCCATGGGGTGGCGCTTCTCAGGGCGGTGTGGGATCATCCTCGCCCTGCCGAGGCGGTGGCCCGATATCTGACCCAGCTCGGCG
>SKKH01000200.1 GCA_007121555.1 Gemmatimonadota bacterium
GACCCATACCCCCAGCACCGAAGCGCCCCCCCTCACCCTGACGGTGAACGGAACGGAGCGCGAGGTGGCCCGCGGCACCACGGTGACCGGTCTTCTCGAGCAGCTGGAGCTGATTCCCGGCATGATCGTGGTGGAGCGGAACCGGACCATCGTGCCCCGGGCTCAATACGACCAGGTGGAACTCGAAGAAGGGGACCAACTCGAGCTCGTCCACTTCGTGGGCGGGGGCTGAGACGCAGCCGGTCCCGACCTCAGGCTACGGCCCCGCCACGCACCGGTGTCCCGAACTCGGAACCCACGGGATCACCGGATCCCGGAGGACGTGCGACTCCTCCTCAAGAGACCTCATCGACCCAACCCCTGATTCATATGACGACCCGAGACGACGACGCCGGCCTCCGCGACACCCCACTCGAGATCGGGGGACGGACCTTCGAGTCGCGCCTCATCGTGGGCACCGGCAAGTACTCCGACAACCCCACCATGGTGAAGGCGATTCGGGCCAGTGGAGCCGACACCGTGACCGTGGCGGTCCGGCGCGTGGACCTGGACCGGAGCCAGGAGGAAGGGATTCTCCACCACCTGAAGCCCGACGAGTTCTTCCTGCTGGCGAACACCGCCGGCTGCTACACGGCCGACGAGGCCATACGGTACGCTCGCCTGGCCCGAGCCGCCGGGTTCAACGAGTGGATCAAGCTCGAGGTGATCGGCGATGAGAAGACCCTCCTGCCCGACGTGGCCGCGACGCTGGAGGCGACTCGGGTCCTGGTGAAGGAGGGGTTCAAGGTCATGGCTTACACCAACGACGACCTGGTCACCGCCCTCCGCCTCGAGGACGCGGGCTGCGTGTCGGTCATGCCCCTGGCCAGCCCCATCGGGAGCGGGCTGGGCCTTGTGAACCCCTTCTACATCCGGGAGATCAAGGACCGGCTCGAGGTCCCCATCATCGTGGACGCCGGCGTGGGTACGGCCTCCGACGCCTGTCTCACCATGGAGCAGGGGGTGGACGGCGTTCTCATGAACACGGCCATCGCCGTGGCCGACGACCCGGTGGCCATGGCGCGAGCCATGCGGCTGGGAGTCGAGGCGGGTCGCCTGGCCTACCTGGCGGGCCGGATGCCTCGCCGGGAGGTGGCCGTGCCCTCCTCGCCCTTCCGGGGGATGCTGGACTGAGTCCCGTCACTCCGGCCCGCCGGGCCGCCCGCGAAGTTCTGGAGGCGGTCGGACGGGGACGTCGCCTCGACCTGGCGTGGGGAGAGGTCGCCGAAGGCCTTCCCGCCGAACAGCGCCCCTGGACCCAGGAGCTCGCCTACGGAACGGTGCGCCTGCAGGGCCGCCTGGACCACCTCCTGGACCTGCATCTGAGAGAGGGAATCGGGAGCCTTCCCCCCAGGCTCCTCCCCATCCTCCGCATGGGGGCCTATCAGCTCCTGTACATGGACGGGACTCCGGACTACGCCGCCGTATCCCAGGCCGTCGAGGAATCGGGTGAAGTGGCCGGAGGCCGGATGAAGGGCGTCGTCAACGGGGTCCTTCGCTCTCTGGCGCGCGAGGGCGGGGGCCCGGAGCGATTTCCCCGCCTGGACGACGACCCGGTGGGGCATCTCAGCCGTTGGGGGTCGGTCCCGGAATGGCTCGCCCGCCGCTGGCTCGAGGCCTGGGGGCCCAGGGAGGCGGCAGAGCTCGTCGACGCGGCGAACCGGATCCCCACCACCCACCTCCGGCCCCTGGGAGGAGATCTCAAGGGGGCCATGGAGCTCCTGGCCGCTGGGGGCATCGAAGCCACCCCCGGCCCCCCGGAGAGCGGGACCCTGGCGTTGGCGGCGGGGAGTTCGCCGGTTGAAGCGCTGGAGCTGGTCCCGGGAATCATCCAGGATCCCGCGGCCGGATGGGTCGTGGCCTGGTGTGGCGACGTCTCGGGACGGCAGCTCGTGGATCTTTGCGCGGCTCCGGGGGGGAAGGCGGTGGCGTTGGTGGGCAGGGGTGCCCGGGTGGTGGCGGCGGACCGATCGCTTCGCCGGCTCCGTCTCCTGGTCGAAACCCGGGATCGGCTGGGGTTGGAGCTTCCGCTGGTGGCGGCCCTGGGCGAGGCTCCCCCCTTCCGTCCGGTGGAGGCCGTGCTCGTCGATGCACCCTGTTCCGGAACGGGAACCCTGGCCCGTCATCCCGACGCGAGATGGCGTCTGAGCGAGGCGGATATTCCAGGCCTTTCCCGGGTACAAGACGGGATCCTCGACGGGGCGGCGCGGATCGTGACCCCTGGAGGCCTCCTGATCTATGCCACGTGTACCCTGGAGCCCGAGGAGAACGAAGAAAGGATCGAGACGTTCCTCCTCCGCCACCGGGAGTTTATCGTGGAAGGGGGAGAGGGCGTGCCTCCCCATGTGCGGGAGAACGGCCGCCTCCGGGTCCTGCCGCATCGGACCGGGACCGACGGGGCATTCGCGGTGCGACTCCGGCGGCGGGCTTGAGCACGCCGCCAGGGACAGACCCGGCGCGAGGCCGACGTCCGAGAACCAAGTGAGGGGCTGCTGCCCCCAATCATCCAGGAGAATGAAGGGGCATGAAGCTGGGAAGCTCGCTGCGCCGACGCCGGGGTCGCTCCGGTAACCCACCGCCTGGAAAGAAGTCCGGCGGGGGGATGAGGTCGTCTTCCGGATTCCCGGTTCCGGGGTTCTGGGTCCTGGTGGGTCTGGCGGCCGTGCTCCTGGGCACGGGCGGGGGGTACCTCTACGCCACTCAGCTCGTCTTCCCCGCCCCCGAACGGGAAGTGGTAGACCTCCGGACCGTTCCCGACCTGCGGGGACTGACCTTCGATGAAGCCGTGTCGGTGCTCGGAGACGAGGGGCTGGAAGCCGGGGCCGTGGATTCGATCCGCCACCCCGAGGTGGCCCAGGGACGGGTCATGGGACAGTCGCCCTTTCCCGGACAGCTCGCCCTTCCCGGTGGCCCGGTGGAGTTCACGGTGAGCCTCGGACCCGAGAGACGACCCGTCCCCGACGTCTCTCGCCTCATCGCCAGTCGGGCCCTCACCGTCCTCGAGACGACCGGGTTCGAGGTACAGGTCGACTCGGTGGAGGCCGACGCCCCCATGGGTCGGGTGGTGGAGACCGAGCCGGCCGCTGGGGAAGAGGTGACACTGCCCGCCGTGGTGCGCATGTCGGTGAGTCTGGGGCCGCCGCTGGTGGAGCTGCCGTACCTGGTGGGAATGCAGGAGGAACAGGCCCTGGCGGTCCTGGACTCTCTGGGCCTGGAGGTGGGACGAGTGGAGACCCGCTTCCGGTTCGGGTTCAACCAGGGTGAGGTGGTGGACCAGAGTCCGGAGGCGGGCGAAGAGGTGCCGCGAGGAAGTGTGGTCCACCTCGAGGTGGGTCGACGGGGGCTGATGCCGTAGCAGAACGACTGACCCGGTGAAACCCTCCGGATGGCATCGAGGCCCGGCTCCGGTCGAGTGGTCTTTCTTGAAGGAATCGAAGGCGTACCGCGCACGTGATTGAGGAATCGCAGATCATGGCAAAAAAACCGTCGAATCTACCGTATCTGTTCACCGCGTTGGCGGCTCTCGTGGTGATCATCGTCGCCTGGACCGGTCGGGACCGGTTCCAGACCCCGGGCCCCGGCACTGCCGCGCCTCCATTCGAGGTGGTGACTCTGGCGGGGGAGCCCGTGACCCTGGACACCTACCGGGATCAGGTGGTGCTCCTGAACGTCTGGGCCACCTGGTGCGCACCGTGTCGTTACGAAATGCCCTCCATGCAGCGACTCTACGACGAGTTGGAAGGCGAGGACTTCGAGATCGTCGCCATCAGTGTGGACGGACGTCAGCGGGGTTCAGCCGGACCCATGGGTCAGCCGGCCGGGGATCCCGGGGCCTTCGCCGACTCCCTGAGCCTGACCTTTCCCATCCTCTGGGATCCAGAGGGTCGGATCATGCGCAGCTACCGGACCACCGGAGTGCCGGAGTCCTTCCTCATCGGTCGGGATGGACTGATCTACCGGAAGGTGGCGGGAGCCACGGAATGGGACCGGCCCGAATACGTGGAGTTCATCCGCCGGCTTCTGGCTGAGGAGGCCTGAGCAGGTGGGTGTGATTCGAGGATTCCTGACCCGGAACTGGACCCTCAAGCTTTCGGCCTTCGGCATCGCCCTCCTGCTCTGGGCTTCAGTGCGGGTGGAGGCGCCCAGCCGCCAGTCCGTTTCCGACGTGCCCGTCCGGGTCAACCTGAATGATCCCCAGTGGACCCTGGTGGACGAGCCCTCCCCCGCCTCGGTGGTCGTTCGCTTCGGAGGGCCCTCCCGGGAACTGATCCGGATGGCGCTGGACCGTCCGTCCATCGTGGTTCCCATGGATCAGGTCACTTCTTCGGATACCACCATGGTTCTCCGGAACGAATGGGTCCGGGTACAGGATCGCCCGAGTGTGGTGGTCGAGGAGATCCGGCCGTCTTCAGTTCGCCTCCGGTTCGAATCCATTCAGCGTCTCGACCTTCCTGCGGCTCTGCGCCTGGAGGGTGAACTCGGGTCCGGCCTCGCTCTGGCCGCCGACCCGACCGTCGTCCCTTCCGATCTGAGGATCTCAGGTCCCGAGAGCCGGGTCGTGGAGCTGGATTCCGTCCCCCTTCGCCCCTTCGATCTCAGCGAGCTGGAAAGCTCCGGTCGGGTTCCGGTTTCCGTGGACATGGAGACCCTGCAGGGGATTCAGGTCCAGCCCGAGCAGGTCGAGCTGGAGTTCGAGTTGGAGGAGCGCGAGGAGTTCAGGGTCGAGGATGTCCCCACGGAGCTCGATGTGGAGGAATGGGAGGAGCGCTGGGAAATCTCGCCGGCGGAGGTGGCCCTCGTGATCAGCGGAGCGTCTTCGTTGGTGGCCGAAGTGGACGGCGAGGGGCTTCGGGCCCGACTGCAGATCGACGAGGAGGACCTTCCTTCCGAGGAGGGTGAGGAGATGACGGTGTCCCTTGCGCTGCCCGACGGGTTCTCACCCCTCCTGGATCTCTCCTGGGATCCCGAGGAGGTCACGATTCGTCGGCTGGAGGAGGGGGAGACTCTGGACGAAGCGGACGTCTCGGAGGATCAGCAGGCCGCGCTGGTGGAACCCGGCCCCGGCCCACGACCGTCCCGGGTGAAGGCCAGGCCATGAAGGCCGCCCCCCTGATCCTCGGACTCGAATCCTCCTGCGACGAGACGTCGGCTGCCCTGGTGCGGGGGGGGAAGATCCTGGGCCACGTGATCCTCTCACAGGACGTCCACCGGCTCTATGGGGGCGTGGTGCCCGAGCTGGCGGCCCGGGCCCACCTGACCGTCATCGACGATGTGGTGCGGGAGGCCCTGCAGGAGGCGGGGGTGGGGCTCGACAACGTCGACGCCCTGGCGGTGACCGCCGGCCCCGGGCTCATCGGAGCCCTCCTGGTGGGCGTCTGCTGGGTCCGGGGAGCCGCCTTCGCCCTGGGGAGGCCGGTAGTGCCGGTGCACCACATGGAGGCCCACCTCTTCGGTCCGGTCCTCGAAGATCCCGAGGCCGAGCCTCCCTTCGTGGCCCTCCTGGTGTCCGGGGGACACACGCTCCTCCTTCATGCCCGCGCCTGGGGAGACTATCAGCTGCTGGGTGAGACCCGGGACGACGCCGCCGGCGAGGCATACGACAAGGTGGCCAAGCTCCTGGGCCTCCCCTATCCGGGGGGTCCTTCGGTGGAGCGCCTCTCCCGGGAGGGCGACCCCTCGCGTCATCGTTTCCCCCGACCCATGCTCCGGAGCAACCAGATTCCAGGCGACCCCGACTACCTGGACGTCTCCTTCTCGGGGCTGAAGACGGCGGTGGCCACCCGGGTAGCCGAACTGGACCAGGCGGGGCAGCTGGGCGAGGAGCGGGCGCACGTGGCCGCCGGCTTCCAGGCGGCGGTGGTGGACACCCTCGTCTCGAAGACCATGCGCGCGGTGGAGATGGTTGACTGTCGACGAGTCCTGGTAGGGGGAGGGGTTTCAGCGAACCGGGGACTTCGGGAGGAGCTTCGCCTTCGCCTGGGTGAGACGGGCACGCTCTTCACCGCGTCGACGCGGCTCTCCCTGGACAACGGCGCCATGGTGGCCCGGGCCGCCGCCTTCCATCTGGCCCGGGGGCAGGTGGCCCCCGACGGCTTCAGCGCCGATGCCTCCCTTCCCTTTCCGGGACTCGAGCGGACGCCGGCCGTGGCCGGTGGAGTGGGTAGCTGAGCCGTCATGATCACGATCGTCCATGGCTCCGATCTGCACTTCGGAGAGCCCCACGATCCCCAGGCCGCCGAGATGTTCCTGGCGTCCATCGAGGGCCTGGATCCCGACCTTCTCGTGCTCTCCGGTGACTTCACCCAGCGAGCCAAGACACGGGAGTTCGAGGCCGCCCGGGGCTGGCTCGACCGCCTGCCCCCTCTGCCCGTGGTCGTCACTCCGGGAAATCACGACGTCCCGCTCTACAGGGTGGCCGAGCGGATCTTCAGGCCCTTTCAGAACTATCGCCGCTGGATCCATCCCGAGCTGGATACCGTCACGCGCATCCCCGGACTCACCGTGGTCGCCCTCAACACCGCGGCTCCCCGTCGTGCCATCGTGAACGGGCGCATCGATTCCCATCAGCTCGATTTTGCACGGAGCTGTTTCGAAGAGGCCGGCCCCGACGATCTCCGGGCCATCGTGGCCCACCACCACCTGGTCCCGGCGCCCGACTACGAAGGGGACAATCCCCTGCCCGGCGCCCGCAAGATCCTGGATGCCTTCGAATCCATGGGGGTGGACCTGGTCATGGGGGGACACCTTCACCGGGCCTACATCGGCAACTCCCTCGACGCCTATCCGGGAGCGGATCGGGACCGGGGGATCGCCATCGTCCAGAGTGGAACCACCACCTCGGGCCGGGGCCGGGCTCGGGAGCGCGAAAAGACCACATTCAACCTGATCCACGTCCACGAGGATCGACTGGATATCGTCCACCACATGCATTTCCGGGAAGCGGGCGGCTTCGCCCCCTTCTCGTTCCACACGTTCCCCCGGCACCCGCACCGCTTCTTCTCGAGCCCTTCCCAGGCGCGGGGCCAGGCGGATCGGGCTCCGGTGGAGCGGTCGCCATGAGCCGAGTCTCGATCCTCCTGCTGGGCCTTCTCCTCGTCGGTCTGTCCCTGTTCATGACCGGTGAGCTCGAGGCTCAGACTCCGACCAGGCCCGAGGTCACCTCCCTGCGGTTCGAGGGGAACGAGACCTTTCCCGACCGGATGCTCCGGAACGCCATCATCACCCGGGAGTCTTCCTGTCGCTCGTTCATTCTGGCCCCCTTCTGCTGGGGAGGGGCCGAGTTTGCCGAGGACCGAGCCTTCCTGACGCCCCGGACCTTCCGCGACGACTACGCACGGGTCCAGCTCTTCTACTACGTACGGGGATTCCGCCAGGCCCAGGTCGACACGGTCATGGACCGCTCGGCCGAGAACCAGGTGTCGATCACCTACCTGATCGATGAGGGGCGTCCGATCCGGATCACTGAGATGCGGATCACCGGGTTCGAGGGCGACGCCCGGGCGGGTCTGGCCGACAACCTCCCCATCCAGGAGGGGGAGCCGCTGGACCTCACCCGCCTGGACTTCGCCCGGGACACCCTCACGCAGCGGATGAGGGACCGCGGTTATGCCCACACCGATGTGCTCCGGAACATCGATATCGACCTCGTGAGCTACGAGGCCCAGGTGGAGTTCGACGTCTTCAGCGGGCCCTTCTCCCGCTTCGGTGAGATCCAGATCGAAGGGAACGAGAAGGTCAGCGAATCGGTGATCCGCCGGATGCTCCCCTTCCAGGAAGGGTTCCAGTACAGCCAGGCCGCGATCTACGAGGCCCAGCGCAACATCTACAACCTGGAGATCTTCCGACACGCCTCGATCCAGCAGGATCTGGATCACCAGCCGGACAGCCTGGTGCCCCTCCGGGTGCAGGTGAACGAGGGCGACGCCCACCGCGTCCGGATGGGGGGCGGCTGGAACACCGCCGAGTGCTTCACCGCCGAGAGCCGCTGGTCGTCCAGGAACTTCCAGGGAGGCGCGCGACGCCTCGTGCTCCGGGGTGGACTCTCGAACCTGGGGACGCCCCAGCTGGAAGATTCCATCTGTTCCGGGGCGGGTTCCGAGGAGTTCGGAGACCTGAACTGGGTCGTCTCGGCCGATTTCACGCAGCCCTTCCTGATGTCTCCCCGCAACGCCCTGTCCGCCTCGATCTTCGCCGAGCGCCAGTCCCTGCAGGATGTCTTCGTCCGCCAGGCGCTGGGGCTCAACCTGACGCTCACGCGGAACATCGGTCGGGGGAACCCTCTCTCCCTCTTCTACCGCCCTCAGCTGGCCCGTCTGGAGGCCGCCGAGGTCTTCTTCTGCACGAGCTTCCTGGTGTGTGACCCCCAGGAGATCGACATCCTCCAGGATTTCAACCTCCTGGCGCCGGTCGGCGTCTCCTTTTCCCGGGATCGAACGAATCGAGGGTTTTCTCCCACCGCCGGGTATACCGTTCTGGTCGACCTCGAGCACGCCTCGGCGGTCACCGGGTCGGAGTTCGACTACGAACGGATCGTGGCCGAGACCACCCGCTTCCTCGAGATCACAAGCGATGTGGTGGTGGCGGGTCGGATTCGAGGTGGCTGGCTCGGGGCCGGGCGCTTCCGGGGGCTCGAGGGGACGGATGGAGGCCCGACGCCTCGGATCGCCCACCCCCAGAAGCGCTTCTACGCCGGCGGAGCGAACTCGGTGCGAGGCTACGCCCAGAACCAGCTGGGTCCCGAGGTCCTCTCCGTCGAGGTCGACGAACTCATCTTCCCCCGGGAGGAAGGAATGGATCCGGTCTGCGGACCCGAAGCGGTGGCGGAACTGTCGTGTGACGCTGCGGGGTTGGACCAGGATCGGTTCTTCGTGCGTCCCACCGGGGGAGGGAATCTCCTGGAGGGCAATGTGGAGCTTCGTTTCCCCGTGCTTCAGCCCCACCTCCGGGGCGGTGCCTTCGTCGACTTCGGCCAGGTGTGGGATTCCTCGGCGGGGATCTCCCTGGGCGAGCTGGTGATGACTCCGGGCCTCGGCCTCCGCTACAGCACGCCCATTGGTCCGGTCCGGGTGGACCTGGCCTACCGCCCACGGAGGTCGGAGCGGGTCCGGGTCATCACCTCGGGTCTCCGGGCCTTCGACCCCGACCGGGATCGCGCGGGCGACCGGATCGTAGGACCGGACGGTGAGACGATCGACTGGGTACGGCTGGATGAACTGGCGCTCCTGGAACCCCGGTATCTCCTGGAGGACGACCCCGGCTTCTCATGGCGGCGCCTCCAGCTTCATTTCTCCATCGGGCAGGCGTTCTGATCATGGCCAGGACCTTCATGAAGGTCGCCGGATGGGGTGCGGGCGTGTTGGTCCTGCTCCTCCTGGTGGTGGGCCTCCTGGTCTACATGGTCCTCCAGACCCGTCCGGGCCACAACTTCCTCCTCCGCACGGCCCTCAACCAGGCCCCCGCCTTCATCAACGGTGATCTCCAGGTGGCCTCCCTCCGCTCCGATGGACTGCTTCGGGGGTTCTCCCTCCACGGGGTGTCCATCGATGACCATCGGGGACGCCCATTCCTCGAGGCCGATTCGGTGCGGGTTCGCTACTCGGCCCGGGATTTCCTGGACCGCCGCGTGGAGTTCAGCTCCGCCGACCTCTGGGGCGCCCGGATCGTGGTGGAGATCCTGCACGGCGATGCCGAGTCCAATGTGGCGCGGATCTTCGTCCCGGACGAACCGGACGTTCCCGAGGAGGAGGCGACGGGACTCACCGTTCTCCTCCGGAACGTCTCGCTCCACGACTCCGAGTTCCTTCTGCGGCTGCCCCTGGAGGCGGATGAGGCCCCGCCCCGGATGATCGCGGAGACGGTGCCCGGCATCGAGGGTCTCCACCTCAGGTATCACTTCACCGATATCGATGCGCAGATGCCCGAGCTGGATCTCCTGCGCCCCGGAGGAGGGGGGGAGCGGATCGAGGTGGATCGGATGTCGCTGGTGGGCCAGGTCTTCGACGATCCGTTCGAACTCGCGGACCTGCGAGGCACCATCGTCCGGGAAGGGACTCGACTCACCCTGGATCTGGACAGACTCTGGCTTCCCGGAACCGAGACGTCGGGGCTCGTGGCCCTGGACTGGGGCGACCTGGAGGAGGGGCTGAACCTGGACGTGGAGCTCGAGGCTCCGGTGGTCCAGCTGGCCGACCTCCAGTGGCTCGAGCCCAGGATTCCTCAGGGGGAAGGACGTCTGGACCTCAGCGTCCAGGGCCCCGTCGACCGCTCCCAGTGGCGGCTGTCCGACGTCGATCTCACAGTGGGCGAGTCCCGTCTTCGAGGGCGGGTGGGCATGGATCTGGGCGACGCGCTCCGTCTGGTGGACACCCAGGTGGAGGCCCTCCCGCTCCATCTCTCCCTCCTGGACCCCTGGCTGGAGGAGCCGGTGCCGGTCCAGGGGCGGGTCGAGGGCAGGCTGGCGGTGTCCGGCCCCCTCGCGGGCCTGACCGTGGACGGCGAGGTCACCTACGACGATCCAGACGGAGGGATCCCCCCGTCCACCGTGGCGCTCTCCGGAGGGATCTCACTGGGTGAGGAGCTGGAGGCCCGGAGCCTGTCGGTCCGGATCGACCCCCTCCGGTACGGTACCCTTCGAGCGTTCGCGCCCGACCTCGAGGTCGAGGGAGAAGGGTCTGTCCAGATGGAACTCTCGGGTGGGATGGCCTCGAGCCTCACCCTGACCGCGGAGCTGGTGCACGCGCCTTCGGAGGGCCAGAACCGGTCCCGGCTGCTCGCGTCCGGAACCGTTCGCCAGCTCGACGGGAGCTGGGTCCTGGACCTGGACGGAAACCTGGACCCCCTTGATCTGGACGGCCTGGCCCTGGGGTTGAACCAGGAACTCCCCATCTCGGGGGAGCTCACAGGTCCAGTACGCCTGGCCGGCGCTCTCGAGGATCTGTCCGTGCAGGGCAACCTCTCCACTCCCGCCGGAAGGGTCGAAGCCCAGGGGAGGCTGAACGCCCTGGATCCCGCCTCTCGCTACCAGATCGCCGGAGACGTGCAGGACTTCGCCCTGCACCGACTCCTCCCGGATCTGCCCGAACCGACCCGGATGACCGGCGCCTTCTCCATCGACGGCTCGGGCATCACCCTGGAGACGGTGGAGGGCACGGCCCTTATCGAGCTCACCGCGCTGACGGTGGGGGGAGCCGAGGCCGACGAGTTCACCACACGTCTGGCGGCTCGCGGCGGTCGCCTCGTGGTGGACAGCCTCAACCTCCGGTCGCCCCTCGTGAAGCTGGTCGGCGAAGGAAGCCTGGGGCTTCGCGCCGATTCCGAGCCGGGTGAAGTGCAGGTGGCGTGGGAGGTCGAGTCGCTGGAGGCGTTCCGGCCCCTTCTCATGGGCGATACGGTGATCGCCGGTGACACCCTCACCGCCATCGAGCGTCTGGACCTGAGGATGCAGGGGATCGATCCGGACACCCTGCCTGCGGCGATGGCGGTGGCCCTGGACGGCCAGGCCGAGGGGATGCTGAACCTGAGGGGGACCTTCCAGGACCTGACCGGCGACGGGACGATGCAGGCCCGGACGCTCCTCTACGGACCGTATGCGCTGGACCAGGCCCAGGTCGACTTCACCGGCTGGTTCCAGGACAGAGCCGCCTGGGGGGTCGAGGGGGAGGGGAGCCTCGAGGGCCTCGTCCTGGGCGACCAGAGCCTCGAATCGCTGGAAGGGGTGCTCTCCTACAGCCCCGGGGCGGGAGAGGCCCGGCTCGCCCTGCGCCGAGACGAGATGCAGGCCTACCGGGTGGGGGGCACCTTCGTGACCGACAGCCTCGGGGTCGGGGTGGCCCTGGACGAGTTCACCCTGGATCTGGAAGACGTGGCCTGGTCGCTGGCCCGGGAGGCGAGTCTTCGGCTGGAGGGGCGGACCCTGACCGTGGACACTCTCCGCCTGACCCGCCCGGCCCTGGAAGAGGATGTGCCGGGGCGGACCGGGGCCCGGATCGAGGCTCGGGGGACCGTGTCCCTGGAAGGGGAATCGGAGTTTCGGATGGAGGCGGAAGGAGCTGACATCCATCGGCTGGCCACCATCTTCGGGATGGTGGATCCGCCCCAGGGCTTCCTCGACCTGGAGCTGGACCTCCTGGGACCCTACGACGATCCTCAGCTCCAGGGACACTTCATCCTCCGCGAGCTCCTGACCGGAGAAACCCTCCTCTCCAGGGTCGAGGGAACCCTGGACTACCGGGGACGGCTGGCCCGGGCCGAGCTCATGGCGGACATGGACGGGCGCCGGCTCCTCACCGTCCAGGGTCGAGTGCCCGTGGACCTGGCCCTCCAGGAGGTGGAGGACCGTTTCCTGGATCGGAACCTCGAGATCGACGCCCAGATCGATTCCTTTCCGGCTGCGTCGGCCCTGGCCTTTCTGGAGGTCCTGGAAGGGGTGGAGGGAGTGCTGGACGGGCATCTCCGGTTCCGGGGCACCCCGGGTGATCTTCGGCCCTCAGGCGAGGTGGCCCTCGGTTCGGGAGCCGTCTCCCTCCCGGAGTTGGGGCTTCGGATCACCGGAATCGGGGGGACCCTCAGCGTCCGGGAAGATCAGACCGTGGTGGTGAACGCCGAGGCGCGGGCCGGGGGGACCGCCCGGGTCGAGGGTACGATTTCTCTGGAAGACATCACGGACGCCGGCTTCGACCTCCGGATCCGGGCCTCGAATTTCCAGGCCGTGGATCGCCGAGACCTCAACGCCAGGGTTGGAGGCGAGGTCACCCTCACCGGAAGCTTCACCGCCCCCCGGGTGGGTGGGGACGTCCGATTGGAGCAGGGGACGATCTTCGTGGAGGAGTTCGCCCGGACCGCCGAGGTGGTGGACCTGAGCGACCCCTCCTTCTTCGACGTGGTGGATACCACGCTGGTGGCCACCCGACCGGCGCTGGAGGCCGCGCAGAATCCCTTCATGCAGAACCTCCGGGTCGATGTGGACCTGATCCTCCAGAGGGATGTGTGGCTGCGCAGTCGTGAGATGAATGTGGAGATGGGAGGCGAACTCATCGTCACCTTCGATCGACCCCGTCGGGAGATCCTGCTCGTGGGGACGCTGGAGGCGATCCGAGGCTCCTATTCCGCCTTCGGCCGTCAATTCCAGGTGCAGGAAGGAGTGGTGGAGTTCGTGGGGACCCCCGGGATCGATCCGGCACTGGACATCCAGGCGGTGCATCGTCTGCGCAGGGAAGGGGGAGAGCCGCTGGACATCGTGGCCAACGTGGGCGGCTCTCTCACGAACCTGAGGGTGGATCTCTCCAGCGACTCCCAGCCGCCGATCGGTCAGTCCGACCTGATCAGCTACCTGGTCTTCGGGCGCCCATCGTTTGCGTTGGCGGGCGGAGAGAGGTCGATTCTGGAGGGCGCGGCCGGCGCCGGGGTGAGCGTGGGTGTGGGGGCGATCGCCACCCAGCTCGGCCAGGTCGTGGCGCAGCAGTTCGGGGTGGACTACTTCACGATCACCCAGACCCGAGAGGCCGGGGGGCTCCAGTCGGCCGCGGGAATTTCCGGGACCTTCGCCGATACCCAGATCGAGGTGGGGCAGTACGTGGCCGACAACCTCTTCCTGGCCCTCACCCTCCGTCCCCTCACCGGACTGGGGGCGCGGGCCTCGACCCAGTTCCCCGGCGCTCGCCTGGAGTGGCGCTTCTCCGACTCCTGGACGGTGGAGAGCTTTCTGGAAGACCGCTTCGCCCGGGAGGCGGCCTCTGGCTTCGGAGAGCTGGGTCTTCGTCTCGACAAGGTCCTGGGTCTGAGCATCTACCGGGAGTGGGGCTACTGAGCCTCCGGGGGCTCGCGCGCGGTGGCGGCGCCGGCCGGGCACCGGGATTGCGGTTCGGGGTAAAGAGATCTTCCGAGATTCGGTGGGGAGTCGGGCGGATACATCGCCCTCACTTCCCGAGCGAAATAGATGACGCAGAACCAAGGAATCGAGCAGCGATGAATCAAGCCAAGGTCTTTCTACTCATGACCGGGCTCATGGTCTTCATGATCCTGGTCGGTGGCGCCATCGGTGGCGAACAGATGGCCATCATCTTCTTCGGCATCGCCCTGGTGATGAACGTGGGGATGTACTGGTTCAGCGACCGGGTGGTGCTGAAGATGTACAAGGCGAAGACGGTGAGTCGGGAGGATGCGCCCGAACTCTACGAGATGGTGGACCGTCTTCGTCAGCGGGCCGGTCTCCCCATGCCCACCGTGGCCATTGCGCCCCAGGAGCAGCCCAACGCCTTCGCCACGGGGCGCAACCACAAGAACTCCGTGGTCTGTGTCACCGCCGGACTCCTCCGCCTCATGAACCGGGAGGAGCTGGAAGGGGTCATCGCCCACGAGTTGGCGCACATCGAGCACCGCCACATGCTGGTCTCCACCATCGCCGCGGCCATGGCCGGTGCCATCGTGATGATCGCGAGGTGGGGCATCTTCTTCGGGGACAGGGACCGGAACCTGGTGGTCATGCTCCTCCTCATGATCCTCGCCCCCCTGGCCGCCATGATCGTGAAGGGGGCGATTTCTCGGACGAACGAGTTTCAGGCCGACGCCACCGGAGCGAAGATCGCCGGCAGCCCCGATGGGCTGGCCAACGCGCTCCGGCGCCTGGAGGGCTACGCCGAGCGGATCCCCATGGACGTGAACCAGGCCGGGGCTTCACTGGCCATCGTCAACCCGCTGAGGGGGAAGGATGCCCTGGGAGCCATGGGCCGCCTCTTCTCGACCCACCCCCCGACCGAGGACCGCATCGCCGCGTTGCAAGAGCTGAAGGGCACGTATTAGTTCGATGCCGTCCGAGTCGCTCATCGTCCGGGGAGCCCGGGAACACAACCTCCAGAACATCTCCCTCGAGCTTCCCCGCGAGGGCCTCGTGGTCATCACAGGGATCTCCGGCTCGGGCAAGTCCTCGCTGGCCTTCGATACCATCTACGCCGAGGGGCAGCGGCGGTACGTCGAGTCCCTGTCGGCCTATGCACGACAGTTCCTGGGCCTCATGGAGAAGCCCGACGTCGACGCCATCGAAGGCCTGTCGCCGGCGATCTCCATCGAGCAGAAGACGATCTCCCGGAACCCCCGGTCCACGGTGGGCACCGTCACCGAGGTCCACGACTACCTCCGCCTCCTCTGGGCCCGGGTTGGAACGCCCCACTGTCCGGAGTGCGGAGAGCCGGTTCTCCGCCAGTCCGCCACCCAGATCGTGGACCGGCTCCTGGAGATGGAGGAGGGGTCCCGGGTCCAGATCCTGGCGCCCCTGGTCCGGGGTCGGAAGGGGGAGTTCCGCGATCTCTTCGAGCGGGCCCAAAAGGATGGCTTCGTCCGGGTGCGGGTCGATGGGAAGGTCTACGACCTGAACGACCCCCCGACCCTGAATCGCTATGAGAACCACGACGTCTCGGTGGTGGTGGACCGGCTTGTGATCCGGGAGCGGGACCGGGCCCGGATCGCCGATTCGGTGGAGACGGCCCTTCGCAGCGCCGACGGACTGGTGGAGGTCCTGGAGCACGGGAAGAACGGTGACGAGGGACTCCATGTCTTCTCCGAACGCTACGCCTGCGTGGGATGCGGCACCTCGCTCCCCGAGATGGAACCCCGTCAGTTCTCCTTCAACTCCCCCTACGGCGCGTGCCCCGAGTGCGACGGCCTGGGAACCCGGAGGGAGGTGAGTGCCGACCTGGTGGTCGGGGACGTCTCCCACTCCATCCTGGACGGGGTGATCCTCCCCTGGGGTGAGCCCTCGGGCCACCTCAAGCGCTCCATCCTGCCCGGTCTTTCCCAGGCCTACGAGTTCGACCCTGCCGCTTCCTGGGAGAAGCTGCGCCCGGAGGTCCGGGAGGCCATCCTCTTCGGGTCGGGGAAGATGAAGATCCAGTTCCCCTACCGGAGAAAGGGGAAGGACCGGAGCTACACCGAGCCCTGGGAAGGGGTGGTGGCCCGGGTGGACCGGCGCTACCGGGAGACCTCCTCCGATCCGATCCGGGACCAGCTTTCCCGGTTCATGTCCGTGCTTCCCTGCGGGGTCTGTGGGGGGGCTCGCCTCCGGCCGGAGTCGCTGGCGGTCACCGTGGGCGGAGCCTCGCTGGGCCAGGTGTCGGAGATGTCCATCGGTCGGGCCGTGGAGTTCTTCGAGGAGCTTCCGGTGGAAGGAGAAGGATCCGACGAGTCGCGCCGAAACGGAAACACTCCGGCGCTTCCCGCCCGGATCGCGGGCCCCATCCTCAAGGAGGTTCGGGACCGGCTCCACTTCCTCCGGGATGTGGGGCTCCAGTACCTGACCCTGGGGCGCTCGGCCCAGAGCCTCTCGGGAGGTGAGGGGCAGCGCATCCGCCTCGCCACCCAGATCGGAAGTCGACTGGTCGGGGTGCTCTACGTGCTGGACGAACCCTCCATCGGGCTTCATCAGCGAGACAACGAGCGCCTCCTGGGGACGCTTCGAGCGCTCCGGGATCTGGGGAACACGGTCCTGGTGGTGGAGCACGACGAGGATACGATCCGGGCGGCCGACTGGGTGGTGGACCTGGGTCCGGGCGCCGGACGCCACGGAGGCCATGTGGTGGCCGCCGGACCGGTGCAGGAGGTCGTGGCCTCTGAGGCTTCGCTCACCGGGGCCTACCTCCGACGGGACCGGACCATCCCCATGCCCGAGACGCGCAGATCCCCGGACCCGGACCGCTTCCTCGTCGTTCGGGGTGCCCGGGGACACAACCTGCAGGCGGTGGACGCCGCCTTCCCCCTGGGCTGCTTCATCTGCGTCACCGGTGTCTCGGGGTCGGGCAAGTCCTCGCTCGTGAACGAGACCCTCTACCGAGCGTTGGCGCGTCACTTCTACGGTTCCAGGGACCTACCCCTGGCCTACGACGGGCTGGACGGCCTCGAACTGGTGGACAAGGTGATCGAGGTGGACCAGTCGCCCATCGGGCGGACGCCCCGGTCGAATCCCGCCACCTACAGCGGGGTGTTCACCCCCATCCGACAGCTCTTCTCCGACCTGCCTGAATCCCAGATGCGAGGCTACGCCCAGGGACGCTTCTCCTTCAATGTGAAGGGGGGGAGGTGCGAGGCCTGCTCCGGCGACGGGCTGGTCAAGATCGAAATGCACTTCCTTCCCGATGTCTACGTGCCCTGCGACGTGTGTCGGGGGCGCAGGTACAACCGGGAGACCCTGGACGTCCACTACCGGGGCAAGAACATCGCCGATGTCCTGGCCATGACGGTGGACGAGGCGCTGGAGTTCTTTCATCCCGTTCCGAAGATCCGGTCCCGTCTTCAGACCCTCTCGGACGTGGGGCTGGGATACCTTCAGCTGGGGCAGTCGGCCACGACTCTTTCCGGAGGCGAAGCCCAGCGAGTCAAACTGGCCACCGAGCTGGCCAAGCGGGCCACCGGCGACACCCTCTACATCCTGGACGAACCCACCACCGGGCTCCACTTCGAGGACGTTCGCGCCCTCCTGGAGGTCCTGCATCGTCTGGTGGAGAAGGGGAACACCGTGATCGTCATCGAGCACAATCTTGAGGTGGTGAAGACCGCCGACTGGATTGTGGACCTGGGGCCGGAGGGCGGGGACGGGGGAGGCCGGATCGTAGCCGAGGGCACGCCCGAGGAGGTGGCGGCGAGCGGCGAGTCCCTCACCGGCCGATACCTGGATCAGGTGTTGGCCGACTCCGTGACGCTTCCGGCTTGAGGGGACCCGGGACCCGGGCGCAGGTGGAACGGATGCCCCGGTCGCGGCGAAGTATTAGACTGGGGAGGTGGGTCATCCTTCCGACGGTGGCTCATCCCCTCTGCCGCAACGGGTCTGGAATCTTTCCCGGAGCGGGTTCGTAAGGAAGGGTGTCGAAGTGCTGCCCGCGGCGAGTTCACCGATGCGGTCGCACCGATCCTGTCACGGCCCCCCCATGGGTGGCCCCAGCCCAAGGGAGGTCAGATGCTGACTCGAGACGACCTGGAAAGCTACCTCATCCGGATGGATCTGGAGTACGAAGAAATCGCCGAGGGCATGTACCTGGTCCGCAGCCGGGAGGAGCAGTTGCCCATCGTGGTGAACCACTCACCTCCCCTGGTGGTGCTTCGCCTCAAGGTCATGGATCTGCCCGAGACCGAATCCTCTCTCGAAGATCTCTACCGGACCCTCCTCCAACTCAACGCCTCCGACGTGGTCCACGGGGCCTACGGCATCGAGGAGGGGGAGCTCGTTCTGGGGTTGAGCCTCCAGCTTGAATCGCTGGACTACGGCGAGTTCCAGGCGGCGCTGGAGAGCCTTCAGATGGCGGCTTCCAGCCACGTGGGAACCATCAAGGAACTGCTACCCTCCGCCCCTGTGGGAGGCTGAACCATGAGCATCTTCCAGAAGATCTCCACCCTCTTCCGTTCCAATATCAACGATCTCATCGCCCGGGCCGAGAATCCGGAGAAGATGCTGAACCAGATCATCGTGGATATGCGGGATCAGCTCTCCAAGGCCAAACGGGAGGTTGCCGCCGCCATCGCCGATGAGCGGAAGCTCCGGGCTCAGGTCGAAGATGAGGCCAAGCAGGCCCGGGACTGGGAAAAGCGAGCCATGCTCGCCGTCCAGGAGGGACGGGATGACCTGGCCAAACAGGCGTTGCTCCGCCACAAGGAGCACGCGGAGCGGAGTCAGGCCCTGGAACAGACCTGGCAGGCCCAGGCTCAGGAGACCGAGAAGCTCAAGGGGTCGCTGAAGCAGCTCAACGACCGGATCGAAGAGGCGAAACGGAAGCGGAACCTCCTCATTGCCAAGCAGAAGCGAGCCCAGGCCCAGAAGCGGATCCACGAGACCATGTCGGGCCTCTCGGACACCTCGGCATTCGAGGCCTTCAACCGGATGGCCGAGCGGATCGAGGAGTCGGAGCGCCGGACGCTGGCGGCGGCCGAGGTCTCGGAGTCCCTGACGGGCGACACCCTGGAGGACGAGTTCGCACAGTTGGAGGCGGGCGGGGGAGACGAGATGGATCAACGCCTCCTGGCACTCAAGCGGGAGATGGGGCTCATCAGCGCCCCCGAAAAGGAGCGCCCCCAGCTTTCGGCCGGGAAGGGAGCGGAGGAGGACGAGGCCGACGAGGAGCTGGACGCCTCGTTGAACGACGTGAGCGCGTCGGGGGACGCCGGAGTTCGTTCCTCCAGCGACCAGATACAGGAGGCCGAGCTCCTGGAGGAGTTCGATCGGCTGGAGCGGCGGGACGCCAACTGAGAGGGGCTCGCCCTCCGCTCACCATCCAATCCGCACCCGAGAGGTAGAAGATTATGGAGGACACGGTCTTCCTGAACGGGGAGTTCATGCCCCGTTCCCGAGCCCGGATTTCCCCCGACGACAGGGGATTCCTTTTCGGCGACGGTCTGTACGAGGTGACGCCCGCCTACGGGGGGCGGTTCCTGGCCATGGACCGGCACCTGGCCCGCCTTCGCCGGGGCTCGGAGACCCTCTCGATCCCCGTCCCCGAGGGGATCGAGGCGCTTCACATCGAACTCCTCCGCCGGAATCACCTGGAGGAGGCCGAGATGGCCATCGTCTACCTGCAGGTGACGAGGGGTACGGCACCCCGAAGCCACGCCTTCCCCGACCCTCCGGTCCCCGCCACCGTCTACGCCTGGGCCAAGCCCTTCCAGCGACCGCCCATGGAGGAGTGGGAGGAGGGATATTCGGCGGTCACCACCCCGGACCGACGATGGACCCGGGCTGATCTGAAAACCGTCCAGCTCCTTCCCCAGGTGCTGGGGCAGCAGGCGGCTCGGGAAGCCGGTGCCACCGACGCGCTCCTGGTGAAGGACGGAATCGCGTTGGAGGGTGCCCACAACAACGTCTTCTTCGTGTTCGGGGAGTTACTGGTGACCCATCCGGCCTCGAATCAGATCCTCCCGGGGATCACCCGGGAAATCGTACTCGAGCTGGCTCGGGAGGAAGGCATCCCGGTGGAGGAGCGAGCCGTGCCCCTGGAGGAGGCGAAATGCGCCTCGGAGATGTTCTACACGGGCACCACGACCGAGGTGAGACCCACCGTCCGCCTCGACGGGAAGCCGGTGGGTGACGGTGGCGTGGGGCCGGTGACCCGTCGGCTTCACCAGGCCTTCCTCGGCCGGATCAGCCGAGAGTGCGGCCTGGCCCCGGTGTGAGCCCCCTGTCCCCTGCGCGTCGGTCTTCGGGAGGACTTCCATGAGGAAGAGACCAGCCATCGGCCCCCTCCTCCTGCTTCTGGGGATGGCCCTGGTGGCGAGCCATTCGGCTCCCGCGCCGCTGGCCGGGCAGTCCTCCTCCGAGGATCGGAAGGTGGTGGCGGTGCTCTACTTCGAGAACCACACCGGGGTCGAACGGTTTGAGCCCCTCGGAAAGGGGCTGGCCGAGATGCTCATCACCGATCTGTCGGGCATCGGGAGCCTTCGCCTGGTGGAACGAGCCCGGCTCCAGGACCTGATCGACGAGCAGCAGTTGAGCCGGAGCGATTATTCCAACCCCGACACCGCCCTGGAGATCGGGCGTGTGTTGGCGGCCGAGTACGTGATCACGGGATCGGTCGTGGGCGTGGAACCCGAGGTTCGGGTGGACAGCCGTCTCATCCACACCGAGACCGCGGAGATCCTCCAGACCGCCTCCGCCGCCGGAACGGAAGACCGCTTCTTCACCATCCAGGAGGAACTCTCCGTGGCCCTGGTGGAGGGGCTGGAGATCGCGTTCAGCGATCAGGAGAGGGAGGAGTACGAGCGTCACCGGGAGCGGAACCGGATTCAGGACGCGGAGACGGCGGTGGCCTACTCCCAGGCTCTGGACGAGTACGACCGGGGCAACTACGTGGAAGCCCTGGAGAAGATCGCCTTCGTCGCCCGGCGGGCCCCTGCGTCCACCATGGTCGAGCTGACCTACGAGCGAATCCGCGACGATGCGGAGGAGGCGGCGCAGGATGAGGCCGAGTCCAGGGTCCGGGGCTTCCTGCGAGGGCTCATTCCCGGGGGCGACGAGCGCTGACGGGTGATCGGTCCCCGATGGATCCTCAGTCGTAGAGCAGCGCCGGTTCCCTGAGCGCCCTGAAGTCGTCCAGCTCGGCGTCCCACCCGGCGGTCAGCTCCTCGATGCTCCGCCCCTCCTCGATGCCCACCCGGAGTCGGTCCGTTCCAGCCAGCCGGTCGAAGTGCGTGCTCCGCCAACTCCACCGCTCCCCGGACAGGGCTCGGCTTTCCATGAGCAGGGCCACCCCGGTGCGGGCCGGGTCATAGACATCCGCGTCCAACACCCGCAGTCGAACCCCCTCCACCTCCTCGCCGTCGAACTTCCCGTCGCCGGGGTTTCGCGGCGTGAACCGGACGGGCTCCACGGCCACTCCCGGAAGGGCGTGCGCCTCCATCCTCCGGGCCAGCTCGGCACCGTCGAGCCAGGGAGCGCCGATCTGCTGGAAGGCCCGCTCCGTCCCCCGGGCCACCGAGAGGTTCGTGCCCTCGAACAGGCAGGTGCCGGGGTAGTGGAGCGCGCTTTCCAGGTCGGGCATGTTGGGCGACGGCGGGAGCCAGGGGAGATCCGTGTCGGAAAAGAGCTGGCTGCGCTCCCAACCCCGGAGGGGAGCGACCCGGAGATCCGCCTCGATCTCGAGGGCGTTCCGGTAGAAGCGGGCCAACTCCCCGGCGGTCATTCCGTGGCGCATGGGGATGCGGTAGAGTCCCACGAACGAAGCGAACTCCGGATCCAGGACGTTGCCCTGGACGAGGTGGCCTCCGATGGCGTTGGGACGATCCAGCACCACGAAGGGAATCCCCACCTCTCCCGCGGCCTCCATGGCCAGTCCCATGGTGTAGATATAGGTGTAGTATCGGGTGCCGATGTCCTGGATGTCGAAGAGGAGGACCTCCACTCCCTCCAGCATCTCGGGGGTGGGCTTCCGGGTGTCGCCGTAGAGGGAGTGGACCGGCAGTCCGGTGGTCTCATCCACCGAGTGGTCCACCAGCTCCCCCGCCTCGGCGGTCCCCCGGATCCCGTGTTCAGGCGAATACAGGGCCACGAGCTCCACCTCGGGATGTTCGTGAAGACGGTCGATGGTGGACACGCCCGCGGCGTCGATCCCCGTGTGGTTGGTGACGAGCCCGGCTCTCCGGCCCGCCACCAGGTGTATGGAATCAGAAAGCAGAACGTGGATGCCGGGCTCCACCTGAAGCGGGGTGTCGGTGGTGGCCTCGCTGGCCTCCCCGGCGGGAGAGCATCCCATGATGAAGCTCGAGAGGAGGGTCATGCCGACGACAGTCCAGATCGACGGGTCTCCCCTCCATGGGGTCCAGGATTGTCGCTTCATGGGCATCGTTCTACCTTGCCGCCTTCAGCGGCTCGTCCATGCGGTTTCGAGATTCATCGGGCTTCCGGCCAGCCACGGCGGGCCGGACCGACTCGAAGCTCACGCCGCTCCTCGCCCGGGTCAACGACGGCTCACCCGGCTCTACACCACACCCGGTCGTTCTGGCATGCTCGGATCTTTTCTCCGCGGGATTCCCCTGGTCGTGATCCTCCTCTTCTGGACCACCGGGGGCTCGGGGTGCGCCTCCCCTCCGGCCGATCCTCCTCCCCCCGCCTCCGCTCCCGGGGATCCGGATCCGGAGTCGCCAGAGAGCGATCCTCCCGGCGACACCGCGGTGGCGGTCCCGGACCGGGATGCGGTCCAGCCTGGTGACCGGATCCCCACGGATTGGATCGAAGAGGAGGTTCCGGGTCGGGAGCGGGCCGGTGGCGCCTCGCCGTCTGCCCCCCTGGCCGACCCTCCTCCCTGGACCCACACCGAAGCCGGGGCGTGGAGCGAGGCCGCACTCGCCTCGATGAGCCTGCGTCAGAAGGTGGGGCAGATGATCATGCCCTGGGTCATGGGAGACTTTTCACCCGAGGGGAGTCAGGGCTTCGACCGGATCACCCGCCTCATCGAGGAGCAGGAGATCGGGGGCGTCATCATCTCGGTGGGGACGCCCATGGATGTGGCCGCGAAGCTCAACGCCCTGCAGCGGCGCTCGGTCCTCCCCCTCCTGGTGGCCGCCGACCTGGAGACGGGAGCCGGATTCCGGATGCGAGGAGCCATTCACCTCCCCGGTGTCCATGACCTGGGAGGCGCCACCACCTTTCCCTCGCTCATGGCGCTGGGCGCTGCAGACGACCCGGCGCTGGCCTATGAGGTGGGCCGGATCACCGCACTGGAGGCCCGGGCCGTGGGGGTTCACGTGCCCTTCGCTCCGGTCCTGGATGTGAACTCCAACCCCGACAATCCCATCATCAACACCCGATCCTTCGGTGAGGACCCGGAGCGGGTGGGACAGCTGGGGGTGTGCTTCATTCGCGGGATGCAGGAACACGGCGCTCTGGCCACCGGGAAGCACTTCCCGGGCCATGGCGACACGGAGACGGACTCCCACCTGGCCCTTCCCGTCATCAACTCGGATCGGGACCGGCTGGACCGGATCGAGCTGGCCCCATTCCGGACGGCGTTGGAGGCGGGGATGGGCGCCATCATGACCGCGCATATCGCCATCCCCGAGCTCACCGGAGATCCCCGCCTCCCGGCGACCCTGTCGAACCGGGTCCTCACCTCGCTCCTGCGGGACAGCTGGGGATTTCAGGGTCTCGTCTTCACCGACGCCATGGACATGAACGCCATCGACCGACTCTACGGCCGCGACGAGGCCGTGGTCCGGGCGGTGGAGGCCGGGGCCGACGTGATCCTCATGCCCCCGGCGCCGGATCGGGCCATCCGGGCCGTGGTGGACGCCGTCCTCTCGGGCCGCATCGACGAAGCGCGCATCGACGCCTCGGTACGCCGGATCCTGGCGACGAAGGAGCAGATGGGGCTTCACCGGGAACGCACCGTCTCCCTCGATGAGGTCCACCGGCGGGTGGGCATCCCTGCGCACACCAGGGTGGCTCGAGAAGCGGCGGAACGTTCCCTCACCCTGCTCAAGAACGAGGGCGGGATCCTCCCTCTTCGGGGCACTCGCTCTGCCGACGTGGTCTCGGTGACCTACCGACGACAGAACGACCTCATGGGAGGGCGGGCCTTCAACGCTCGACTGCGCCAGACATATCCGGGGCTCGACACCCACACCGTGGGAAGGGATACGCGGAGCGAAGAGTACGCCCGCCTTCTGGCCCGGGCCCGCCGTGCCGACCTGGTGGTGGTGTCGCTTCACGTTGCGGCGGTGTCGTACGCCGGGAGCGTGGCCATTCCGGAGGATGCGGCCGACTTCGTGAAGAGCCTGGCCCGGGAGGGGATCTCCCATGTGGTGGTCTCCTTCGGCAATCCCTACCTGCTCCGCGAGTTCCCCGACGCCAGAAGCTACCTCCTGGCCTGGGGCGGATCCGATGAGAGCCAACGGGCCGCGGCCGGCGCCCTCTTCGGCGAGATCCCCATCCGGGGCCGGACACCCACCCGGATCCCTCCGGGCTTCGGGATCGGCGAGGGGATTCGATTGGGCGGTGGGCTCGCGGCGGCGTCCTCCTACGGAGAGGGTCGGGTATGCGGACCGTGAACGTCCTTCAGAGGTACCGGAGCTTCCGACCTGAAGCGGGACCCAGCTCCAGGCAGGGGAAGGGAAGGGATCGGTTCCCGATTCTTCTGGGCGCCGGATGGCGAGCGGGACTGCTGGTCGGGATCCTGACGGTGCTGGTGGCATGTCGCGCCCCCGCCGATCCTCCGCCTTCCGTCCCTCCCGCCCCGGCGGTTCTCACGCCTGTGCTCCTGAGCGAACCCGACCACGAGGGTCGGGTCTGGGTGGAGGAGACCCTGGAGTCCCTCAGTCTGCGGGAGGCGGTGGGTCAACTCGTCTTCCCCTGGATCTCCGGCTCGTACGCCGCGCACGACGACCCCGAGTTCCTGGAGGCGGCGGGGTGGGTGGAGGAGGAGGGGATCGGAGGTGTGGTCATCTCCATCGGCACGCCCCTGGCCTACGCGACCAAGCTCAACGCCCTCCAGGATCGGGCCCGGGTCCCCCTCCTGGTCACCTCGGACTTCGAGCAGGGTGGGCCGGGGATGCGCATTGCGCACACCTATGCGCTTCCCACTCTCCTTCCCCAGGGCGGGGGCACGAGCTTTCCCCCGACCATGGGGTTCGGGGCCGTGGGGGACGTGGGCCTGGTGGAGCGCTTCGGCGAGGTCACGGCTCGCGAAGCCCGGGCGGTGGGGGTCCACGTGATCTTCGCTCCGGTGGTCGACGTGAACTCCAATCCGGAGAACCCCATCATCAACACCCGGGCCTTCGGTGAGGACCCGGGCGAGGTGGGTCGACTGGGGGCCGCGTTCATCCGGGGGGCCCGACAGGGGGGTGCCATGAGCACGGCCAAGCACTTTCCCGGCCACGGCGATACCCGGGTGGACTCGCACCTCACCCTCCCCGAGATCTCCGCCGACAGGGAGCGCCTGGACCAGGTGGAGCTCCCTCCCTTCCAGGACGCCATGACGGCCGGGGTCGACGGGATCATGACGGCCCACGTGTCGGTGCCGGGCGTGCTGGGACCCGGCGCACCTCCGGCCACCCTGGCGCCGGAGTTCATGACCGGCATCCTCCGCGATGAGATGGGCTTCTCGGGTCTGCTCTTCACCGACGCGCTCCGGATGGGCGCCATCACGGAGGGATACGGGGCCGGCGAGGCCGCCGTCCTGGCCTTCGAGGCCGGAGCCGACGTGATCGTGATTCCCGCCAGCGTGCCCGGCGCGGTCGAGGCCATGACCGAGGCGGTGGAGACGGGTCGGATCTCCCGGGACCGCCTGGACGCGTCGGTCCGGAGAGTGCTGGAGGCCAAGGCCCGGGCCGGACTCCATCGTCAGCGCAGAGTGGACCTGGAGGGTGTGACCCGAGTGGTGGGCCAGGCCGCCCATCGGGAGCTGGCCCACGAAGCCGCGGCCCGATCCATGACCCTCGTCCGGGACCGGGATCGCCTCCTGCCCCCGGACCCGGAGGCAGGTGACCGCATTCTCTCGGTCACCTGGGCCGAGTCCGACGACCTCACCGCAGGGCGGGAGTTCGACGCCGTTCTGGGCGGACTCATCCCCGGCGCCGTCCGGCCCGTGCGGGTGGGTCCGGATACGAGCCCTGAGCGCTGGGCCAGCCTTCTGGAGGAGGTCCGGGAGGTGGACCGGGTCCTCCTGGGGGTCTATCTGCCCCCCAGGGCCGGGGCGGGCTCGGTGGCCCTCCCAGACGAGCTCCAGGACTTCGCCGGCCGGGCGGACCAGTTGAATCCCCTTGTCCTCATCTCCTTCGGGAACCCCTACCTGCTGACGGCGCTCCCCCAGGTGGGCACCTACCTGGTGGCGTGGGGCGACCGGGAGGTGAGTCAGCGGGCCGCCGCGCGGGCCGTCACCGGGGCCGCGCCCCTCTCCGGCCGGCTTCCCATCTCCATTCCCCCCCTCCATGACCGGGGTGAGGGCATCGAACGGGCCGCCGACCCCATCATGGCGGCCCGGGCCGAGGAGAGGGGAGACGCCCTGGATGAGGCCGGGCTCCTCCGTGGGGACGACCCCGGTGGGCCGGAAACGCCTCCAGACGAGGATCCCGACCCACCCCCGTCCGGAGAGGAGCCCGGACCCCCGGGAGACGAAGGACTTCCTGGAGCCGCGATCCTCCCGCCCCCGGCCGCTGGGCCTCCCCCCCCGGCGGGTTGGTTGGATCTTCCCCACTCGCCCCTCGAGGTCGACCCCCACGAGGTGGGAATGAACCCGGTGGCGCTGGCGGAGCTGGATGCCCTGATCCTCCAGGCCATCGCCGACTCGGTGGCGCCGGGGGTGGGGCTGGCGGTGGGGCGGGGGGGACGCCTCGTCCGCCTCCGGGGATACGGGTTCGTGGACTGGGCGCCAGGAAGCCCCGCCGTGACGCCCCATACCCTCTTCGATCTCGCCTCTCTCACCAAGGTGGTGGGGACCACCGCCGGGATCATGACCCTGGTCCAGGATGGTCGGCTGGACCTGGACGACCGGGTGGTGGACCACCTTCCCGAGTTCGCCCGAGGCGACTCCAGAAAGGCCCAGGTGACGCTTCGGGACCTCCTCCTCCATCGGGGGGGATTGCCAGCCTACCGAAGATTCTTTCTGGACCTCCAGGGAGAGGAGGCCCTGAAGGAGGCGATCTGGGATCTCTCACTGGAATCGGCCCCCCAAAGCCAGACGACCTATTCGGACATCGGGTTCATCACCCTGGCCTGGGTGGTCGAAGCGGTGGCGGGCGAGTCCTTCGAGAGGTTCCTGCAGGCCAGGGTGTTCGGCCCCCTGGGCATGGACGACACCCTCTTCAACCCCCCGCTCCAGCTCCATCCCCGGACGGCGCCCACCGAGGTGGATCTGGAGCGGCGGCGGCGACACCTCAGGGGAGAGGTCCACGACGAGAACGCCTGGGTCGCCGGCGGGGTGGCGGGACACGCCGGGCTCTTCTCCACTCTCGCGGACCTGGCGGTCTTCGCCGAGCTGATGGTCCGGGGTGGTGGGTTGGGGACGTGCGGTCACGTGCCCCGGAGCGGGGAGGCGTGCAGTCGAGGTCGGACCCGTCCTGTGGAGCTGCTCCAGAGCCCCCTGGTGGATGCCTTTACCCGGCGGGTCGAGGAGGGCTCGTCCCGGGCCCTGGGGTGGGACACCCCCTCCGGACGGTCTTCCGCCGGGGAGTATTTCTCGGCCCGGGCCTTCGGACACACCGGCTTCACCGGGACCTCGATCTGGATCGACCCGGAGCTGGACACCTGGGTGGTCCTGCTCACGAACCGGGTGAACCCCACCTCGGAGAACGCTCGACACATCCCCTTTCGTCGCGAGGTCCACGACGCCGTGGCCCGGGCCATCGCCGACCGGACGGTGACGGCCCGCGAGGGCTGAGGCCCCTCCCCACCGCCCGCCGGTCCGCCAGCAGCGCCGGACGGGGTGATGTCGCTACCACCGTCGACGAAGGAGCTGTCGCACCTCCCCGATGTCCGCAGGTCGGCGCAGGACCTCGACCCCCCATTCCCGGGTCAGTCGAGTCGGGACCGGACCGAAGGGGTTCTGGGCCATGAGCACGAACCTGCTGGTCCAGGCCGGGTCGTCTTCCCGGAGCCGGTGGAGTAGATCCTCTCCCCCGAGTCGCGGCATTCGGAGTCCAGAGAGGACGACGTCGTACCGATCCGGTGTGCTTCGGATTCGTCGAAGCGCATCGATTCCGTCGTTGGCGTGGTCCACTGCGTGCCCCGCATCGCCCAACTCCCGGCAGAGGCGGTTGCCGGACTCCGCGTCGTTCTCCACGACGAGGAGGTGGAGGGACGGCGAGGTGAGCCCCTCCGGATCGTCATCGAGAGACGAAGGGGTCCCCTCACGACCGTTCCCAACCCCCGAACTTCCATCCAGGGCAGGGAGCCGGAGGATGAGGTGGGCCCCCTCTCCCCGGGCGAACTCCAGGGTGCCGCCGTGTTCACTGACGATTCCGTGGGTGATGCTGAGCCCCAACCCCATGCCCAGGTCCGGGCCCTTCGTGGTCCAGAAGGGATCGAACACCCGGTCGCGGACCTCGGTGGGGATGCCCGGTCCGTTGTCCTGGATCTCCACGGTCGACTGCCCTCGGGCCCGACGAGTCCGAATCGTGATCCGGCGGGGACGGGGCCGATTCTCGAGCGCCTGCTCGGCGTTCACGATGAGATTCAGGAGCCCCTGCACCAGCTGGCCCGCATCCCCCGACACCCGCGGCGCGTGGGGGTCCAGCTCCAGCAGGACCTCGATGTCCTGGAGCTTGAGGGAAGACCGGCGAATCCGGAGGGCGTGGCGAGCGGCGTCGTTGAGCGACACGGGCTGGGGCTCCTCCTGGCGGCCCTCGGGACGGCCCGCCAGGAGGCGGAGGTCGGCCACGATCCGGGCGGATCGCTCCACTTCTCCGATGAGGGTGTCCAGGAGCTCCTCCCGGTCGGAGGGCTCCAGGTCGTCGTGGAGGAGCTGGGCGATGCCCAGGATCGTGGTGAAGGGATTGTTCAGCTCATGGGCTACACCCCCCACCAGGGTGCCGACGCTGGCCAGTCGCCGCGCACGACGCAGCTGTTCCTCCCGGCCCCGCTCGTCGGTGATGTCACGGGCCAGCCCGTGGACTCCTAAGACCCGGTCGCCCTCCACCACGGGGGTGGCCGCGGTCCGAAGGAGACGCTTCTCTCCCGAGGGTCGGCGGACCCGAACTTCGGCCTCGACCACCTCGCCCTCTCCGGCGAGCACCGCCTCCATGGCCTCCAGGGCCCCCGAAAGGTCTTCGGGGCTGAAGAAGGCGGAGAAGGGCCGTCCCAGGATCTCATGGGCCGGTCGTTGGATGAGGCGCTCTCCCGCCGGATTCACCTCGGTGAACCTCCCTGTGGGATCCAGGGCCCAGATGGCATAGGGCGAGGTCTCGACCAACCTCCGGTAGTGAAGCTCCCTGGTGCGCACGGCATGTTCCGCCGTGGCACGCTGGATCGCCGCCCCCAGTGTGTGGGCCGCCGCCCGCAGGGCCTGCTGCTCGGAGCGAGACCAGCCTCGTTCCCTCCAACAGTCGTCGAACCCCATGAACCCCCACCAGCGGCCCTCGACGAAGATGGGTACCGCCAGGAGCGACTGGAGCCCCTGGGCCTCCAGGACGTTCCGCTCCGTGAGGGGGAAGTCCCGGACCCGTCCTTCCACCACCCCGCCCTCCCCCATGATCCGGACCCAGCGATCGAATCCCTTCTCCTCCAGGGGTGAGTTCTGGAGTTCGGGATTCTCGATCTGCGCCTCCACCCCTGGGGCCACCCATTCGAACCGGAGGCTGGTCAGGGTCTCTCCCTCCGGACCGGGACTGTTTCGGAAGATGTAGGCCCGACTCACCTCGGTGGCGCGACCCAGGTTGGCCAGGAGCTCCTCCGCGTAGCTTTCCCATTCGGGGAGCTTCAGGAGCAGGAGCCCCGACGAGGCCACCGCCTCCAGGATGGATTCTGCGCGTTCCAGCTTTCGCTCCAGCGCAGCGACACGAGCGGGATCCAGTTCGGATGGGTTGGCCATGCGGTCCTCTCCTGGGACGCTGGGACGGGATCGGCCAGATCGGCGCCCGGCGCGGTCCCGGACGCGACGCCACTATGGCCATTCGAAGGAGAATTCGCCAGCCGGACCGTCCGCTCCGCGTCTCATCGCTTCCGCAAGGGGTTTCTTTTGCATCCCTCTGCCCGTAACGTGGCCCGGTCTCGTCACCGACCGTTCCCTCCAGCCCCACTGCCCTCCCGTCGCCGATGACTCCTCTAGACTGGATCATCATCGCCCTCTACTTCGCCCTGGCGACGGGGATCGGCCTGGCCCTCTCCAAACGGGGAGGGCGGTCGCTCTCGGACTACTTCATCGGCGGACGCTCCCTTCCCTGGTGGTTGGCCGGAACGTCCATGGTGGCCACCACCTTCGCGGCGGATACCCCCCTGGCCGTGACGGAGATGGTGGCGCGCCACGGGGTGGCCGGGAACTGGCTCTGGTGGAACATGGTCATGAGCGGAATGCTCACGGTCTTCTTCTACGCCCGACTCTGGCGTCGGGCCGGAGTCATGACGGACGTGGAGTTCACCGAGCTCCGCTACGGCGGCCGCCCGGCCGCCTTTCTGCGAGGGTTCCGGGCGGCCTACCTGGCCATTCCCATCAACCTCATCATCATGGGGTGGGTGAACCTGGCCATGGTGGAGATCGCCGCCGTGGCCCTGGACATCCCCAGGGGCTGGGCGCTCCTCTTCTGCTTCGTCCTGGCGGGGAGCTACGCGGTGCTGGCCGGGCTCTGGGGGGTCGTGGTCACCGACCTCTTCCAGTTCGTGCTGGCGGTGGGTGGGGCCATCGTCCTGGCCATCTTCGCGGTGAATGCCGTGGGAGGGATCTCCGGCCTGGAGGCCGGCCTCGAGCCCATCTACGGCTCATCGGAGGCGGCCCTCTCCTTCCTGCCCCAGTCCGGGGCGGTGTGGATGCCCGCCATCACCTTCGCCGTCTATCTGGGCATGAACTGGTGGGCCTCGTGGTATCCCGGGGCCGAGCCCGGGGGTGGGGGCTACGTGGCCCAGCGGATCTTCTCGGCCAGGACCGAGCGCGACGGGGTCCTCGCCACCCTCTGGTTCAACATCGCCCACTACGCCATCCGGCCGTGGCCCTGGATTCTCGTGGCCCTGGTCTCGGTGGTCCTCTACACGGACGTGGACAACCCCCGGCAAGGCTACATCCTGGCCATCATGGACCTCCTGCCCCCCGGGCTCACCGGGCTCCTCCTGGCCGGATTCGCCGCCGCGTACATGTCGACGATCTCCACCCAGCTGAACTGGGGCGCCAGCTACCTAGTGGGCGATCTCTACGGACGGTTCTGGAGAAGGGAGGCCGGCGACAAGGAGCTCGTCCTCGTCTCTCGCCTCGCCACCGTCTTCCTCATGCTGGCCTCGCTGGTGGTCACCTACTTCCTCACCTCCATCGAGGGGGCGTGGCGCTTCCTCCTGGCCATCGGGGCGGGAACCGGGCTGGTCCTGATCCTCCGTTGGTACTGGTGGCGGATCAACGCCTGGTCTGAGATCTCCGCCATGCTGGCCTCTCTGGTGGTGAGCCTCTTCCTATGGTTCGGCGCCGGGCTGGACCCCGACGATCCGACGCAGTGGGCCTGGATCATGCTGGCCACCGTGGCCCTCTCCACCCTGGTCTGGGTGTCGGTCACCTACCTCACCTCGCCGGAGCGCCCCGCGACCCTGGCCCGGTTCTACCGTCGGGCCCGTCCCGGGGGGCCCGGATGGCGAGAGATCAGCACGGAGCTGGGCTACGAGGGCGAGGGGATCGATGGCGGGGCCCTGAACTGGACGAACTGGCTCGCCGGGGTCACCGTGGTCTACACTTCACTCTTCGGGGTGGGGAAGCTCATCTTCGGGGCCTGGGGCGAGGCGGCGCTCTTTCTGGGGATCGCCGTGCTCTCCTTCGCCTGGATCGCTCGCAATCTCGCCCGGATGACCCCGGACCGGACCGAGGCCGCCCCGCCCCCTGGAGCCGACCACCGTCCCCTGCAGCCCGTGGATCCCCCCCAGCCGTGAGGATGATCATGATCCGTCGTTCCCTTTCGCCCGTTCCGGCCCTCCCTGTGGTCGGCAGGATCCTGCTCGCGTTCGCCGCCCTCGTCATGGTTCCGGGGCTCTTCTCCTCACTCCAGGCCCAGGACGCTCCCACCGGGTTCTCCGCCGCCGAGGCCGCGACCCCCGAGGAGCGGGAGGTGCTCGAGGTCGTGGACCGACTCTTCGATGGAATGCGGGCCCGGGACGGCGAGGTGGTGGCGTCCACCTTCCACCCCGATGCCCAGATGGCCGTGGCGGTGGAGGAGGGCGCCGAGCCTGCCACTCCCCCGGTCCAGGGCGCTCGGGGCTTCATCGAGTCGGTGGGAGCCGGAGGGCCCTCCTTCCACGAGCCCTACTTCGATCCGGAGGTCCGGATCGACGGGAATCTGGCCCACGTCTGGACCTTCTTCCAGTTCTACGCCGGCGATGAGTTCAGCCACTGCGGGTACAACTCCTTCCAGCTCGTCCGAACGGAACGGGGCTGGGAGATCCTTTTCGTGGGCTATACCCGCCGGACCGACGACTGCCGCAGGGGATGACCGCACTCACCCCCCTGGACCTCTCCGTCCTCCTCATCTACCTCCTGGGCGTCACCGCCTGGGGGGCGTGGCTGGGTCGAAATCATCGGGGAGGCACCGGATACTTCCTGGGGAACCGGGACCTTCCCTGGTGGGCCGTCTGCCTGTCTGTGGTGGCCACCGAGACCAGCACCCTCACCTTCCTCTCGATCCCGGGCGTGGCCTACTTCGGGACCCTGGGCTTTCTCCAGCTCACCCTGGGCTACCTGCTCGGGCGGATCGTGGTGGCCCTGGTGCTCCTCCCGGCCTACTACCGAGGAGAAATCGCCACGGCCTACACGCTCCTGGAGAGTCGCTTCGGGACCGGCACCCGGCGCTTCACCTCGGGCATCTTCATGGTCACGAGGCTCCTGGCCGACTCGGTGCGCCTCTTCGCCACCGCGATCCCCCTGGCCCTCATCACCGGATGGCCCTATTCGGTCTCCATCGCGGTGATCGGGATCCTCACCCTGGTCTACACCTACTTCGGGGGGATCCGGGCCGTGGTCTGGGTCGACGCCCTCCAGATGGGGCTCTACCTCCTGGGTGCCCTCTTCGCCTTCTGGGTTCTCCAGACCGTGATCCCCGGGGGGTGGGGGGTGGCGCTGGAGGGGGCGGCCGCAGCCGGAAAGCTCCAGGTGCTGGACTTTTCCCTGGATCCTTCCGTGCCCTATACCTTCTGGGCCGGGCTGGTGGGGGGAGGGTTCCTGGCCATGGCCTCCCACGGCACCGACCAGCTCATTGTGCAGCGCCTCCTGACCTGTCGCGATCTCCGGGCATCCCAGAAGGCACTCATCGGGAGCGGGTTCGTGGTCGTGGTCCAGTTCGCCCTCTTCCTCTTCGTGGGCATCGGCCTCTGGGCCTTCTACGAAGGACAAGCCTTCGACATCCCTGACGCCATCTTTGCCACCTTCATCATCCAGGAGCTGCCGTCGGGGATCCGGGGCCTCCTCATCGCCGGGGTGTTCGCCGCGGCCATGTCGTCGCTCTCCTCCTCCATCAATTCCCTGGCCTCGGCCTCGGCATACGACTTCTGGGCGCCCCTGACGAACTCCGTCGACGATGAGTTCCGGACGCTCCGGGCCGGCCGGGTCCTCACCCTGATCTGGGCTCTCCTCCTCATCGGTGTGGCCATCCTCTACATTCCCCTGAGCGCGGATTCCACTGCGGTGGAGGTGGCCCTCACCATCGCCTCGCTGGTGTATGGGGGACTGCTGGGTGCCTTCGCCCTCGGCCTGTGGCGCAATCCGGTCTCTCAGGGGGCGGTGATCGGTGGGATGACCACCGGGATCGGTGTGGTGACCTCCATCTGGATCTTCATTCCGGGCCGGGTGGGGTGGCCCTGGTTCGTTCTCATCGGGACCTTCGTCACCCTTCTGGTGGGACTGGCGGTGGGGCGGTGGGGACGGCGGAGAGGGAGAGGCCGCGATGAGGGCGCCCACTCCCGGAAGGCTTCCATGGGTCAGGAGAAGGGGAGCTAGATGTCCAGGGTGGAAGGGCAGCCGTCGCCGGGGGAGGGAGGTGCTTCCTCGATCCGGGTGATGGGGGCCGACGGAGGTGGGACTCGCCTGCGTCTGGCCCTGGCCGACGGCGAGGGCCGGATCCTGGCCAGACGAAATGGTCCTCCCGCGCTGGTGCTTCCCGGCCAGGCCGGAGGGGTGGCGGCGTCGCTGGCGGCCGAGGTACGAGTCCTGGCTCGGGAGGCCGGGGTGGAACTCCCTCTCGACGCTCTCTGCGTGGGGCTGGCCGGGGTGGGTCGACCGGGAGCTGCGGCACGGGTCCGGGGCCATCTGGAGGTCCGGGGACTCGCCCGGGAGGTCCGGGTCGTGACCGACGCCCGGGTGGCCCTCGACGACGCCTTCCCGGAGGAGGCCGGGGTGCTCCTGGTGGCCGGGACCGGTTCCATCGCTCTGGCCCGGCGGTGGGACGGGGAGGTTCTGCGGGTCGGGGGCTGGGGGGCCCTTCTGGGCGATGAGGGCAGCGGGTACCGGTTGGCGCTGGAAGGGCTTCGGGCGGCGATTCGAGGGAGCGAGGGCCGAGGGCCGACCACGGAGCTCACCGGCCAACTCCTACAGGCGCTCGGCGCCGAAGGGGGGGAGGGGGTGCTCGGGTGGATCCAGCACGCCGAGAAGGGAGAGGTCTCGGCCCTTGCGACCATCGTGGCGCGGACCGCCGAGGACGGAGACGAGGTGGCCGGCGACCTGCTGCAGGGAGCGGTGGATGCGCTCCTGGCACATGCCCGAGCTCTCCTCGGCGCTCTGGCCACCGGACCCGACGCCGGCGCAGGCCATCCTCCGCCCAGGGTCGCGCTGACGGGAGGTCTCCTGGAGGAGGGCGGTTGCCTCCGGGAGAGGCTCCTGGAGGCCCTCGGCCGGAGGGGAATCCCGGCGCTGGATCGACCTGTCGACGCAGCTCAGGGAGCCGTCCTGGGAGCTCTCCGTGCGAGTCGGTCACTCTGGCAGGACGACCCGAGCTAACTCCCTGCTGTAGGACGAATTGGCAGATCTAAGTCGGTCCGTTCCTGGCACGCAGTCTGCAACGAATGGGGGATGAATTCGGTGCCGGAGTCCCGGTCCCCGCGCCTGGCTGGAGCCAGGGTCCCGCGGCGCCGCGAAGCCGGCGAAGTCGGACCCTCGATTCGAGGATGAAAAGGGAGGTTTTGAACCATGGCGATCACACGGTATCGAAATCGCGTCTGGCCCACTCCGTGGCAGGAGCTGGAGGACATGTCGACTCGGCTGAGCCGGGTGTTCAACGAAGGGGCGACCGGAAGGGACACCATGGACTGGCTTCCGGCCGTCAACGTGGAAGAGACGAAGGAAGAGCTCGTTCTCACCGCGGAGCTCCCCGGGATGTCCCAGGAGGACGTTGAGATCGAACTCGAGAACAACGTGCTGACGATCCGGGGAACGAAGGAACAGACTCGACAGGAGGGAGATGATCGGCGCTACCATCTCTGGGAGCGTCGTTGGGGCAGCTTCCAGCGGTCGTTCACCCTGCCTCGGACGGTGAGCGCCGAGAAGATCGGTGCCAACTTCGACAACGGAATCCTCACGGTCCACATGCCCAAGGTGGCCGAGGCCCGGAGTCGTCGGATCCAGATCGGGGACGCGGCGGGCAACCCCAAAGAGGTCGGAACGGGAGGTGGAGACTGATTCCACCGGCTCGCCGGCCCCGACGGGCCCCATCCGTTGAGCCCTGAATGGGCTCGGAGGAGGGATGTCCGCAAGCCCCGCAGGCCGATTTGGCCTGCGGGGCTTCGCTTCGTGCTGAAGTCGAGGGGCGTCCTATCCCGCCGGTGTCGGACTGCAGAGCCGTCGATCCAGGGCGTCGAGCAGGGGCAGCGAGTTGGCGGCCAGGACGCTCCCCTTCGTGAGGGGATCCAGCGGCGCCCCCCCCACCCGCCTGAAGGCGCCTCCGGCTTCCTGGAGAATGGCCAGTCCGCCCGCAATGTCCCAGGGGCTGAGTTCCAACTCCCAGAAGACATCCAGGGATCCCTGGGCCAGAAGGCAGAGGTCCAGGGCCGCCGAACCCCCTCGTCGGACCCCTGAGCTGGCGGGGAGGACTCTGGCGAACTGGGCCACGTACTCGTCGAGACGGTCCAGGAGCTTGAAGGGAAACCCCGTGCCCACCAGCGCATACCTCAATTCGGTGGTCTTGGACGTGCGGATGCGCTCCCCGTTTCGGTAGGCGCCCTGGCCCCGGGCGGCCCACCAGCGTTCGGACGTTGCCGGCGAGACGACGGCGCCCACGATGGGCTCGCCGTCGTGCACGAGGCCCACCGAACTCCCGTAGGCCGGATAGCCATGGAGGAAGTTGGTGGTGCCGTCCAGGGGATCGATGATCCATACCGGCCCGCCGCCGCGAGCGGCCTCGATTCGTCCGGCCTCGTCGTCGCCTTCCTCCGCCAGGATGCGATGGTCGGGGAAGTGGGCGCGGATCCGGCTGACTGCCGCCTCCTGCGCCTCCAGGTCCACCTGGCTCACGAAATCCGAGGCCGAGGTCTTTTCTCGGGCCTCCTCGCTCCGGATCCGGCCCGACCATTCACGGTGCACCCGAGCCGCGGCGTCGGCAGCCGCCAGCGCGGCGTTCAGGAGGTGGCGCATCTCGGAACCTCTTCATTCGATGGGGTGAGCCGGCTAACTTAGCGCCTTCCAGGAATTCCGACCACGACCGCGTAGAGCGGGGTGGAGCGCTCATGGGAGACGAGATGTCGACAGGTGAAACGACGGTGCCGAAGGGTGTGCGAGTCTTCAGTGGAATGCAGCCCTCGGGCGAGGCGCACCTCGGCAACTATCTGGGGGCGCTCCGGCAATGGGTCAGCCTGCAGGACGAGCACGAGTGTTTCTTCTGCATTGTGGACCAGCACGCGATCATGGGCAACGTGGCTCCGGACGAGCTCCCCGAGCGGGTCCTGGATCTGGCCGTGAGCTTCCTGGCCGTGGGCCTGGATCCGGAACGGAGCACGATCTTCGTTCAATCCGACGTTCCCGAACACACCGAGCTGGCCTGGCTCTTCAATGCCGTCACTCCGGTGGGCAACCTGGAGCGGATGACCCAGTACAAGGACAAGTCCGCGGAGCTGGAGTCCATTCCCTCCGGGCTGCTCAACTATCCGATCCTCCAGGCCGCCGACATCCTCCTCTATCGGGCCGGCGCTGTGCCCGTAGGAGAAGACCAGCTTCAGCACCTGGAGTTGACCAGAGAGATCGCCCGTCGCTGGAATGCCCGCTACGGTGAGTTCTTCCCCGAGCCGGAGGCGATTCGGGGCGGGGCCGGCCGCATCCTGGGCCTGGACGGGAAGGCCAAGATGAGCAAGTCCCTGGGGAACACCGTGGGTATCCTGGCCGAACCGGACGAGGTCTGGGACCGGGTCCGGACCGCCGTGACCGATCCACAGCGGATCCGTCGCGACGATCCCGGCCGTCCCGAGGTCTGCAACGTGTTTTCGCTGCACCGCCACTTCACCGATCCCGACCGGATTCCCGACATCGCCGGGCAGTGCCGAGCCGCGACCCGGGGCTGTGTGGATTGCAAGCGGATTCTGGCCGACTCCATTGCCGATCACTTCGAGGAAGCCCGGGAGCGAGCCGCCGAGCTCCGAGCCTCCCCGGATCTCCTCCGGGAGATCCTGGATCAGGGGGCCCGACGGGCCCGCACCGAAGCCCGTGCGACCCTGAAAGAGGTGCGCGAACGCATGGGGATTCGCGGACGGGGTCGGGGCTGAGCGCCGCGCCTGAACCTCCCCGACGGCTGGCGTGCCCCATCGGAGTCGAAATACCTTTCCGCCCGGGTCAGTGGGATCGAACTACCAGGAAACAGCCTGGCCACCGGGTCGGCCGTGACCGTTCCGACCTCCTTCTCAAGAGAACCGCGATGACCGAGATCTTCAGGGCCGCCATCCAGCGGGGGGCCTCCGACATCCACCTCAAGGCCGGCGATGTGGTTCGGGCCCGGATCCATGGTCAGCTCGTCCCCCTGACTCAGCAGCGCCTCAACCAGGACCAGCTTCGGGCCCTGGCGCTCAAATTGATTCCGCGCCAGAGTGACCGGGAGCGGATCGACGATCTCACCGACTACGACTGCTCCTGGGGCATGGCCGGCCTGGGTCGGTTCCGGGTGAACATCCTACGGCAGCGGGGCTCCCTCATGATCGTCATGCGGGTGATCCCCTTCGAGGTGCCCACCTTCGAAGAGCTCCGCCTGCCTTCGATTCTGGAGAAGATCTCCGCCCACGAGCGGGGCCTAATTCTGGTCACCGGGGTCACCGGGTCCGGAAAGAGCTCGACCATGGCCGCCATGGTGCACCACATCAACCGCACCTGGTCCCGACACGTCGTCACCCTGGAGAATCCAATTGAATTTCTCCACCGCGACCAGAAGAGCTCCATCACCCAACGGGACGTGGGGACCGACACGCTGAATTTCAACGACGGACTCCGGGCTGCTCTGCGCCAGGACCCCGACGTGATCCTCATCGGAGAGATGAGAGATACCGAAACCATCGACATCGCCCTCAAGGCGGCGGAGACGGGTCACCTCGTCATCTCCACCGTCCACACCCAGGACGCGGTGCAGACCATCTCCCGTCTGATCGCCGTCTTCAACAGATCGGAGCAGGAGATGGCTCGAATCCGCCTTTCCGAGACCCTTCAGGCCATCATCTCGCAGCGGCTCCTCCCCAGGGCGGACCGGAGCGGTCGAGTCGTGGCCTGCGAGGTCATGGTGGTCACCGGTACGATCCGGGATCACATCCGGGACCCTGACCGTGTGGCCGAGATCGTGGACCTGATCGCCGACGGAAGGGACCACTACGGCTCCCAGACCTTCGACCAGCACCTGACCGAACTGGTCCGTGACGACCTCGTCTCCTTCGACGTCGCCAAGGCCGCGGCCTCGAACCCCTCCGACTTCGAGTTGAAGATGAAGTTTTTCGAGGATGGCGGCTCGACCGGATCGGGTGGCGGGATGCAGGATCAGTTCTCCGCAGGAGACCCCACCTTCACCCGGGAGGGCTGACCGATGGCTCCACGACCCCTGGACCTGGCCGGCGTGCTCATCCCCACGACCACTCCCTTCGATCCGGTGACGGGAGATCTGGATGTGGTCGCCCTTCGCGCCAATGTGCGCCGGTACATGGAGGAGCCGGTTCTCGGCGTGGTCATCGGGGGGTCCACCGGCGAAGCGGTCCTCCTGGACCGCACCGAGCGGACCCGGGCCCTGGAGGCGATCCGGGAGGTGGTTCCTGAAGATCGATTGCTGGTGGCCGGGACCGGGGCCGAGTCCACCCGCCAGACCCTGGCCCTGACCCGGGACGCCGCCGAGCGGGGGGCCGACGCCGTATTGGTACAGCCCCCGGCGTTCTACCGTGGGGCCATGCGATCCGATGTCCTGGTGCGCCACTATCGGGCGGTGGCGGATGGATCGCCGGTGCCGGTGATCCTCTACCAGGTTCCGCTCCGGTTCAGCACCCTGGAGCTCGAAGCCGGGGTGGTCGGAGAGCTCTCCCGTCACCCGAACATCGTGGGGATCAAGGACTCCAGGGGAGACCTGGACCGGCTGGCAGCGTACCTGGAGCGAGCGCAGGACGGGTTTCAAGTGCTGGTGGGGAGCGGGTCGGCCCTCTACCCCTCACTCGAGCTGGGCGCCGTGGGCGGGATCCTGGGAGTGGCCAACGTCGTTCCGGGATGGACGGGCCGTCTTCATGCCGCCTTCCAGGCGGGGGATCATCCTGAAGCCGGTCGGCTCCAGGAGGCCGTCACACCCCTGCACAACGAGATCGTCGGGGGGCTCGGGGTGCCGGGGGTGAAGTATGCCCTGGATCTCCTGGGTCTTCAGGGCGGAGATCCCCGCGCGCCCCTCGCTCCCCTGGACGAGAAGGGACGAGGGCGAGTGGAGGGGGTCCTTCGCGGGGCAGGTCTGGTGGAGTAGGCCACCGACACGCCGGTGTCCGATGAGATAGGGGGCCCATGCCCTTCCTCCGGTGCGCTCCAGGGCCTCGAGTTGGAGGCCTCATGTCCGGGTGGTCGCCTTGACATGGGGCCTCTTGAACGCCTAGCTTCCCCCAAAGGATTGAGCGGCCATCCTTGCGACTCGTCGAGCCCTCCCCCCCGGGATGGGCTTTTTTCATGTCCAGCAGGAGCGTCTTGAAGGTGCACGTACCAGCCGGATCCAGCCGGTGTGTCGTCGTCGTAGGTTGTCAGTGGGGCGACGAAGGGAAGGGGAAGATCGTCGACGTCCTGTCCGAGGGCATGGACGTGGTGGCCCGCTATCAGGGGGGCGCCAACGCCGGCCATACGGTCCACGTCGGCGATCTCGAGTTCATCCTCCACCAGATTCCCTCGGGAATCCTGCATTCGGGGAAGCGCTGTCTTCTGGGCAACGGGGTCGTGCTCGACATGATCCAGTTCTTCCAGGAGTACGATGCCCTCGTGGCCAGGGGAGTCGAGGTCGAGGGTCGGGTGGGGGTGAGCCGACGTGCCCACCTCCTCCTTCCCTACCACCGGATCCTGGATCGGGCGGTCGAGGATCGGGCGACCGACAAGATCGGCACCACCGGTCGGGGGATTGGGCCGGCGTACGAGGACAAGGCCGGCCGCCGAGGCATCCGGGTGGCGGACCTGGGAGACGAGGCCCGCTTCCGGCAACTCATGGGGCGGGGTCTGGAGCGGGCTCGGATCCGCCTGGGGGACCTGGGACACGACGTCGCCCAGGAGCTGGACGATTCGGTGGACCAGGCCATGGAGCTTCGGCCCCGCCTCCTCGCCCTCTCCACCGATACCGGACTCGAGGTGGACGAAGCCCTGGCCCGTGGCGAGAGGGTGCTCCTGGAAGGGGCCCAGGGCACGGCGCTGGACCTGGATCACGGAACGTATCCCTACGTCACCTCCTCGAATACGACCGCGGCCGCCGCCGCCACCGGAGTCGGGGTGGGACCCACCCGCATCGAGTCCGTTCTGGGTGTGGTGAAGGCCTATACCACCCGGGTCGGCAACGGCCCTCTCCCCACTGAGTTCGAAGGCGAAATGGGGGAGCATGTGCGAACGTTGGGTGGAGAGTTCGGAGCTACGACCGGTCGGCCTCGACGCTGCGGCTGGTTCGATGCGGTGCTGGCCCGCTATTCGGCCCGCGTGAACGGTCTCACCGGTCTGGCCGTGACGAAGCTCGACGTCCTGGATACGCTCCCCGAGATCGGGGTGGCCACCGGCTACCGGATGCCAGGAGGCGAGGTACACGAGTTTCCCGCCGACACCCAGGGCCTGGATGGGGCCGAGCCGATCCTCGAGACCCTCCCCGGATGGGAGTGCCACACGGGAGACGCCCGGTCCCTGGACGACCTTCCCGCCAACGCTCGACGCTACCTGGACCGGGTGGAGGAGCTCACGGGCGCCCCCATCGAGATGGTCTCCGTGGGTTCGAAGCGAAGCCAGATCATTCCCGTGGCTTGACCTTCACACGGGACGGGGGCCGCATTAGCTTTAAAAGCTCTGTGTCGCGGTGATGCGGCGCAGTCGACGCACAACAGGGTAGAGGAATGGTTGGCGAATGTTCGATGAGTTGAGCCAGAAGCTGGATTCCGCACTGGGCAAATTGCGCCAGCGCGGGGTGCTCAATGAATCCATGGTCAAGGAAGGGCTCCGGGAGGTTCGGAGGGTTCTTCTCGAGGCCGACGTCAACTACCGGGTCACCCGGGAGTTCCTGAAGCGCGTCGAGGAGAAAGCTCTGGGCGAGGAGGTCCTCAAGTCGGTCTCCCCGGGCCAGCAGATCGTCAAGATCGTCCACGACGAGCTGGCCGAACTGCTGGGAGAAGGCCGGCCCACCATGGCGTGGGCCTCCTCCCCTCCCACGGTGGTCCTGGTCGTGGGGTTGCAGGGCTCGGGAAAGACGACCACGGTGGCCAAGCTGGCCCGGCGCTTCCTCCGGGAGGGCCGGGAGCCCATGCTGGCGGCCTGCGATCTGGTCCGGCCCGCTGCGGTGGAGCAGTTGACCACCCTGGCGAACCGCATCGAGGTGCCGATCCACGCCGGACCCACTGGGGGCGACCCTGTGGCTGCGGCCCGGGAGGCACTGGAAGAGGCGAGGCGGGAGAATCGGGCCGTGCTCATCGTGGACACGGCCGGGCGGCTGCAGATCGACGAGCCGCTCATGAACGAGCTGGGCCGGATCCGGGATGCGGTCCGGCCCGATGAGATCCTCTTCGTGGCCGATGCCATGACGGGGCAGGAGGCGGTCAGGATCGCCCAGGGCTTCGACGAGGCCCTCGGCGTGACCGGCATCATCCTGACCAAGATGGATGGAGATGCCCGCGGAGGTGCGGCCCTCTCCATCCGGAGCGTGGTGGGCAAGCCCATCAAGTTCATCGGTGTGGGCGAGGGGGTCGACGATCTGGATGCCGCCGACCCCCAGCGTCTGGCCGGTCGGATCCTTCAGCAGGGCGACGTGGTCGGTCTGGTGGAGCGGGCTCAGCGGGCGGTGGACGAGGACGCGTCGGCCCAGCTCGAAGAGAAGATGATGGGCAAGGGGAAGTTCACCCTGGAGGACTTTCTCGTGGCCATGCGGCAGGTGCAGAAGATGGGCCCACTCGAGCAGCTCGTGAAGCTGATTCCGGGGCTCGGAAAGAAGCTGCCCATCGGCAACATCGACCCGAAGCGGATGAAGCACACCGAGGCCATCATCCTCTCCATGACGCCGGACGAGAGGAGACGCCCCGAGATCATCAACCGTTCCCGACGCGTCCGCATCGCACGGGGCAGCGGGCGGTCGGTCGCTGAAGTAAATCGTCTCCTGAAGCAGTTCAAGGAGATGAAGAAGATGATGAAGAAGATGAAGGGAATGCGGGGAGGAATGCCGGGGCTCATGCCCCGCTGACCTCTCTATTTGTTCAGCCCCGTCCTCACGGATGGGGTCCATGTGCCCGTCGCACGGATGGGCCGAAACGCAGTGCAGAGCGAGAAGACATCTATGGCCGTTCGTATTCGTCTCCGGCGTATGGGCCGGAAGAAGAAGCCCCACTATCGCGTGGTAGTGGCCGATCGCAGCAAGCCTCGGGATGGGGGCTTCGTGGAGAGCCTCGGCTACTATCAGCCCCTGACCGACCCGGCCCGGGTCGTCCTGGACCTCGAGCGGGTGGACTACTGGTTGGAGCAGGGGGCGACGCCGTCGGACACGGTCCGCACCCTGGTCGACAAGGCCCGCAAGGGCGGCGATGACAGCTTCGTCGTAGGCGAAGTGAACCAGGAGGAGGCCAAGGCCCAGGCCGCCGAGGAGCTGGCGGCCCGCCGCAAGGCCGAGCAGGAGAAGGCGGCTGCGAAGGCCGAGGCCGAGAAGGCCGCCGCCGCCGAGGCGAAGAAGGCGGCTCAGGCGAAGAAGGCCGCCGAAGCCGAGGCTGAGGCCAAGAAGGGGGACGACGACGCCGAGGAACCGGCCGCCAAGGCCGAGAAGGGGTCCGATTCCGAGGGAGACGGGAAGGAGAAGGCGGAGGGCTGATACCCCTTCCTCTTCACCCACCCACCCTCCGAGCGCCGCAGCAGTGAAGCAAAGCTCCCCTCCAGCCTTCGTCGTGGTCGGGCACCTGAACAAGCCCCACGGGACCGGGGGGGAGTATTTCGTCTGGCCCCTCACCGATCGGCCCGACGAGGTCTTCCGCCCCGACCGGGAGCTCCGGATCTCCGATGCACGGGGAAGGGAGCCCGACGAATTCTTCCCTCCGATCCGCATCTCCCAGGTTCGGCCCTACAAGAAGGGACACCTGGTGCGCTTTCACGGGGTCGACGATCGGAACCAGGCTGAATTCCTCCGGGATCGGTATCTCCTTCTCCCCTTCGAGGAGGTCGAGGAGCTGGACGACGACGAGGTCTTCTACCACCAGCTTCTCGGGATGGACGTTCGGACGGTGGAGGGTCGGGAACTGGGCCGGATCCAGGAGGTCTTCTCCCTGGAGCCCGCCGACCTCCTTCGTGTGAGCGACGGAACTTCGGAGTATCTCATCCCCTTCACCCGGAGCATCCTGGTGGAGATGGACCGGGATGAGGGCTGGATGGTGGTGGATCC
>SKKH01000108.1 GCA_007121555.1 Gemmatimonadota bacterium
CGCCGGATCCGAGGTGGTCTTCCCTGGGGCTCGATGACTCGCTTCCCCAAGCCCCTTCCCCGCCCCTTCATCGGCGGACCCGGCCGTACGAGGAGATCACCACCTCTCGGACCTGGTCGCCTCGGTGGAGCCTCAACGTGGCGTTGGCGAGCCGACCGGTACCAGAAGGTCCGAAGGCCAGATGGGCTTCGTCCCGGGCTCCCGCGACCTCGATCCGCAGGCCGGCAACCCTCGGCTCCCACTCCCCGACCAGGCCCCGTTCCGGAACCTCCACCCTCACGCCGCCCCCGGACTCGACCACCAGGACCGCCTCACCCCAGCGGCGGGCCTCCATACGGGCCTGATACACGAGGCCGATGACCTCTTCCCGGGCCTCCGCTACGATCCAGCGGTCTCCGCCTCCGGCCAGCCGGGGGAGGGCGGTGCCGAGGAGGATCCCGGTGATGACGAGGACCAGGACCAGCTCCGCCAGACTCACTCCACGACATCGTCCCATCCATCTCCTCCATCCGGGGTCAGGGGCTGGAACGGACCGACCGGTCCCCCAACTCGGGGCCAGTGTCAAACCGCAGGTCCGTCCCGCCACCCGGAAAGGATGGAGAGAGGTCTGGGGCGAGTGGATGGCCAGGAGGGCCTGCCGGGGGCCGTCTACTCCGCCTCGTCCGAGAGGCCGTAGTCCCGGATCTTGTAGCGCAGGGCCCGGTCGCTCAGCTCCAGGAGCTCGGCCGCCTGGCCCCGGTGACCTCCGGTTCGCTCCAGGGCCTCCTGGATCAGGGCTCGTTCGAGGCGGGCGGCGTGGGTCTTCACAGACAGCTCCGGCCCGAAGGTCGTGGGGATCGGGTCGGCCCCTTCCCCCCCCCGCACCTCCAACGGCAGTTCCGACAGCCGAATCCGCGGTCCTTCGGTCAGGATGAGAGCCCGCTCCAGGACGTTCTCCATCTCCCGGACGTTTCCGGGCCATGCGTACGCGAGGAGGCACTCCATGGCGGGCCCCTCCACCCCCTCCACCCTCCGGTGCAGCCGGGTGCCCAGACGCTCCAGCAGATGGGCCACCAGGGACGGAATGTCTTCGGGGCGTTCCCGCAGCGGAGGGATCTCCAGGGTGACCACGGCCAGCCGAAAGTACAGATCCTCCCGGAACCCGCCCCCCTCCACCTCCTCGGGGAGAGACCGGTTCGTGGCCGAGACCAGTCGAAAGTGCACGGGACGGGACCGGGTCTCGCCCAAACGCCGGATCTCCCTCTCCTGCAGAGCCCGCAGCAGCTTCACCTGGAGGGATTCAGGGAGTTCCCCCACCTCGTCCAGGAAGAGGGTCCCCTCCCGGGCCGCCTCCAGGAGCCCTTCCCGCTCCCGGTCCGCTCCCGAAAACGCTCCCCGGGCGTGCCCGAAGAACTCCGACTCCAGGAGGTTCTCGGGCACGGCCCCGCAGTTCACCGCCACGAAGGGTCCCTCGCTCCAGGGACTCTCCTTGTGGAGGAGTCTGGCCAGCAGCTCCTTGCCCGTTCCGGTGGGGCCGGTGAGGAGGACCGAGGTGGGATGGGGGGCCACCTTCTCCAGCATCTCGATGACCCGAATCATGACGGGAGATCGGGCCACCACCTCGCCGTACCGCTCCCGCACCGGGAGGTGGGCTCGAAGACGGCTCACCTCGGCCCGGAGCCGCTCCCGCTCCTGGGCCTTCCGCAGGGTGAGTACGAGCTCGTCTCGCCCGAAGGGCTTGGGCAGATAGTCGTAGGCTCCGGCCTTCATGGCCTTCACAGCCAGCTCCATGCTCCCATAGGCCGTGGTCATGATGACCGGCGCCCGTCCCCCCTCCTCCCGGTAGGCCTGGAGGAAGGCCATCCCGTCCATGACCGGCATCCGCACATCCGCCAGGATCACATCCGGACCCATCTGGCGCGCCTGCTCCAGGCCCTCCTCGCCGTGGGCCGCCGTGCTCACCTCGTGGCCCTCCTCCGCCAGGAGAAGAGAGGTGGAGCGCCGGAGGCCCGGATCATCGTCTACCACCAGGATGCGGAGGGGATGGTCAGTCATCGGAAGCAGGGTCGAGGGAGGAGGCATCGGTCGAACCGGCGACCGGCCTCGAAGACTCCGGAGGACACCCCGGGAGCCGGAGACGAACCAGGGCCCCTCCCCCGGACCGGTTCTCGGCCACGATCTCCCCGCCGAGCTCTTCCACGATGCGGCCCGTGATGGCCAGCCCCATGCCGGTGCCCTCTCCTGGCGCCCGGGTGGTGAAGAAGGGATCGAAGATGCGGTCCAGCACCTCGGGCGGGATCCCCTCACCCCGGTCCCGGACCTCGATGACCACATCGGGGCCCGGCACGAGGGTGGGCACGACATGTCCCCCGGCCCGGAGTCGCTCCATGCGCCGCCGGTGCGAGAAATCCGCTCCCGGGGGATCGTCGTCCCGACGGGGACGGCGCGGCGTCAGGGACGCGGCCTCGGCGCGGATCTCCACCTCCACCTCTCCGCCCGCGCCTCGGGCGGCCTGCGTGGCCTGAACCCCGTTCATGATGAGATTCACCAGGATCTGTTCCACCAACTGGGCCTGAGCCAGGACCGGGGGCACGTCTCCCTCTCCTTCCACGAGAGTCACCTTCACCTCGTCCAGGGCACCTCTCCTCCGGAGGAGCCGCACCGCCTCGCGCACCCTCTCTCCCACCTCCACGGGCGCCCGGACGGCTTCCGCCTCTCCGGGACGGACGAACTCGAGCACGCTCCGAATGATGGCGTCGATGCGTCCCGCCTCCTCCCGGGCCATCTCCAGGACCTGGCCCACGTCACCCCCTCGCTCCGCCCGACCCCGAGCCACGTCCAGAGAGGCCTGAAGAGCCCCCAGGGGATTTCCCAGCTCGTGGGCGATCCCCGCCGCCAGGGTGCCCACCGACGCCATCCGGGCGGTGCGGATGAGTTCGTCACTGGTCTCCACCAGCTCCCGGTTCGTTCGCTCCAGCGACTGCACATTCTCCTCGAGGAGGCGCTGGTCCCGGATCAGCCGCTGCGCCATGGTGTTCACCGACTCCACCATCCGGTCCAGCTCCTGGCGATCCGTCGGAGGGATCCGGTGCTCGTAGTCTCCGCCGGCGATCCGCTGGGCGTGGTCCCCGATGTCCTCCAGGGGACCGAAGACATTGCGGCGAAGGAGGAAGCGCAGGAAGAGGAAGAGGATGGCCAGGTCCGCCACCAGGATGAGGCCCAGGAAGAGGGCCAGCCCTCCGGGAGACTGGAGCAGCGGAAAGAGAAGGGTCGCCGCCAGGACCGCCACCAGGAGGGCGGCGCCGAAGAGGAGGGCCGTGGAGGCGAGCAGCTCGGCTGCGATGGTGGGGGAGGTCCCCCGGGGGGAGTCAGTCATGACTCCGAAATGTGGTCGGGTCCGGCCCGTGGCGCGAGGGTGGGGTCAGCGCCGGCACTCCACCACGCCCGAACCCAGGGAGTGGGGCTGGCCGTCGGGGAGCGCGGGGCGCTGGGCGTCACCCAGGAAGATGGCGCACCCCTGGTTCGGTGGGAGCCCCAGGTGGGTTCCCACCGCGGCCCACCCCGTGGCCGTAGCCTCGGTGACCTCGAGATGGACCCCGTCGGAGCCCTGGAACCTCAGGTCGACCAGGCTCGCCGCATAGGTCTCGTGGGCTCCCTTGTACTCCTCCTGGCTCAGTCCGAAGTTGTGGAAGTCGCTGGTGATGGCGGTCATGTGAGCCCGCTCCCTCATGTCCACGAAGCGGGGAATGGCAAAGAGGGCCAGGATCCCCAGAATCATCATGACGGCCAGGAGCTCGACGAGGGTGAAGCCTCGGCGGAACCGTCCGTGCACTGTATCGCTCGTTGATTTCATCTGCGATCTCCGGGGCTGCGGGGACGCTTCCGGTTCAGCGGTCCAGGAGGCGCGATCCCCTCCTGAACCTGGATCCTGTCGCGGATCAAGGTGTCGTGGGGAACGACGAAGGGGGCGGAGCGACCTGTCGCCCCGCCCCCCGTGTCCCCGGCGGATTCAGGCCCGCCGAGTTCGCTGCCGTTCGTCCTGATCAGAGGTCACTCAGGAGTCGTATCGCCGGTGCACTCGATCTGGGAGCTGCCGGCGCCGGAGACCGTCAGGGTGCAGGTGTTGCCGGTCCAACCCGTGTGGGTTCCCGTAGCGGTGTACCCGTCCGCATCGGCGCTCGCGATGGTGATGGCCACGCCATCGGAGGTGTCGAAGTTGAGGTTCGCGATGTCGCCGGCGTAGGTGTAGTCGTTGTCGAAGTAGTACTGCTCCTGGAGCGTCTGCACATTCCGCAGGTCCGACACGATCGAGGACCGGAACGCCCGCTCACGAGTCTCTCCGAACCGGGGGATCGCGATGGCGGCCAGGATGCCGATGATGACCACCACGATCAGCAGCTCGATCAGAGTGAAACCCTTCTTGTTGTCCATTTCGATTCTCCCGAGGAGGGGGGTAAGAAGCTCGGGCATCGGTGCCCGCCGCGACTGGTCTCTGATATGTGCAAAGGATGGTCCAAACCGTGCGGAATGGAGTCAAGCACATAAATCACAACACCTTACGCGATCACGGGACCCATTTCCCCATGCCTTCGCCCCTCGGGAGGTCTTGGATTCTGCAATGCCCTTGCACGATGCAGGGCTCCCCGACCCCGGTCAGTCGTCCGCCGACTCGTCCCTCGTGACGCCGTCGGCGCCACGCCAGGGCTCCCGCTCGGGCCGCTCCCATGGAGGGGCACGGGGCGGAAGGAGGTTCGACCTGAGGATGTGCCAGAGCGCCGCCACCCCGTCCTTCCACCCGATCTTCTTCCCCTCGGCGTAGCCTCGCCCCCGGTAGCTGATGGGGAGCTCGTAGATCCGGGCGCCGGCCTGGGCCAGGCGGGCGGTGAGTTCAGGCTCGATCCCGAACCGCTCCCGGGTCAGTGGCAGGGTGTCCAGGAGGTCCCGCCGGATCATCTTGTAGCAGGTCTCCATGTCGGTAAGGTTCAGGTCCGTGAAGACGTTGCTGAGGAGAGTCAGGAACCGGTTGCCCTGGTAGTGCCAGAAGAGGTGGACCCGGTGGGGGCCGCCCAGGAACCGGGAGCCGTAGACGGCGTCGGCCCAGCCGCGAAGGATGGGCTCCAGGAGGAGAGGAAACTCGAAGGGATCGTACTCCAGGTCCGCGTCCTGGACCACCACCACATGGCCGGTGGCCCGCTCGAACCCGGTCCGGAGCGCGGCCCCCTTTCCCCGGTTCTCGGGATGAAGCACGAGCACGTCCACAAGCCCCTCCTCCTCGAGCTCGACCAGGAGGTCGCGGGTGCCATCGGTGGAGCCATCGTCCACCGCCACGACCTCGAGTCGGAGGGGGACCTCCCGCACTCGTTCCAGAAGCCGTCGAATGGTCGCCCGCTCGTTGAAGACCGGGATCACCACCGAGAGCACCACCCGGTCCCAGGGAAGCTGAA
>SKKH01000234.1 GCA_007121555.1 Gemmatimonadota bacterium
GACCTGGGTCATCCCCTCCTGCCCCCTGACCGATGTGTGGGCAACGATGTGGAAGTCCCTTCACCGGGGCGGCTCCTCCTTGTCACCGGCTCCAACATGGCGGGAAAGACGACCCTCCTCAGAGCGCTGGGAGCGAATCAGATCCTGGCCCTCATGGGGGCACCGGTCGCGGCCCGGGAGTTCGAGACGGCGCCCCTCCTTCCCTGGACTGCCATGCGAGTGCAGGACTCGGTGAACGAAGGCGTCTCCTTCTTCATGGCGGAACTGCAGCGGCTCCGGCGCGTCGTGGACGGGGCCCGACGCAGTCCCACCCTCTTCCTCCTCGACGAAATCCTCCAGGGGACGAATACGGCGGAGCGGCGCACGGCCGCCCGGATCGTCCTCACCCATCTCCTGGCCACCGATTCGGTGGGAGCCGTGACCACCCACGACCTCACCCTGGCCGACGCCCCGGAGCTGCGAGAACGCAGTGACGAGATCCATTTTCGGGAGGAGGTGGTGGTGGTGGAGGACGGCCGCCGAGCCCTCGACTTCGACTACCGGCTGCGCCCGGGCCCGGCAACCTCCCGCAACGCACTTCTCCTTCTGGAAATCGTGGGACTGGGGCCGGATTCACAGGGAGAGGAGGGTGGGCGAGTCACTCCGGAAGATGCCGAAGGGACTTGACTGAACCACTCAAGGCTCTAGACTAGACGCTTCCAGCGTTCTCGGATCCTTCAGATTCGCGACGGTGCTGGAGTGCCCCGACTCCGAGCGAAGATTCGGGAAGTAAGGGAAACGAGAAGAGCCGGAGGGGTTCCTCCGGCCGAGCCGTCGATGGGGTGTAGCTCAACTGGCAGAGCGCCTGGCTGTTAACCAGGAGGTTGAAGGTTCGAGCCCTTCCGCCCCAGCTCAACTCCGGGCCCATCCGTCCGGAATCCCGGAAGGCCTCGATGACTTCGGTCGTCGAGGCCTTCTGTCTATCTACCTCCCGCGCATCCCACCCGGCTCTCGATCAGTAGTACGGAGCCATGAAGAGGTAGACCAGCACCCCGGTGACGGCCACGTAAAGCCAGACGGGAAAGGTCCAGCGCGCCACCTTCCGGTGCCTGCCGAACTCTCCTCGGAGCGCTCGGATCACAGCGAACAGGGCCAGGGGGAGGACCACCGGCGCCAGCACGACGTGCGAGATGAGAATGAAGAAGTAGACGGGCCGAATCCAGCCCTCGCCGCCGAAGCTGGCCCCCGTGGACTGGGCGTGATAGACCACGTAGGAGATGAGGAAGACGCAGCTCAGCAGGAAGGCGCCCGCCATGCTCCAGCGGTGGGGATCCACCCGGCCACCCCGGATGAACAGGTATCCAACGACCAGGAGTACGGCACAACTGCCGTTCAGAAGAGCATGGAAGGCGGGCAGGAAGGACACGTCGAGCCCCTGGAAGGCCAGCGCCTCCGGCGCGGTGATGAGGAGGACGACGAGGATGCAAACCACGGCCGAGAGGCCGTAGACGAGGGCCTTGAGGGCGCCCTCACTGAGTCGTCCCAGGGGTCCCCCTGCGGTGACGGAATCGTTCATTTCATGCTCCGTTTACTTCGTGCCGAGTATCGAAAGGAATCTCGGATGGAATCGGGGGGTCATCCGGCCCGATCCTGCAACTCCATCCATCGCTCGAAGTGGCGCTCCAGGGAGGCCTCCACCTCCTTGAGGCGGCCGGTGGTTCGCGCCACCTCCTCGGAGGACCCCTGGTAGAAGGCGGGATCGCCCAGGAGATCGCCCAATGTGTCCTTCTCCTCTTCCAACTGGGCGATCTCGGCCTCGAGGGTCTCCAGCTCCCTCTGTTCTCGGAAGGTGAGTTTCTGCTTGCCCTCTCGAGCCCTTCGAGCCTGCTTCCGTCCCGCTTCGGCCCGGACCTCCCGGCGCTGGCGCTCCTCCTCCCGCGCCCGCTCCACCTCCCGTGCCCGGGCCTCCTCCCTCCGGGCCAGATAATCGTCCCAGCGGCCATGATGGCGGCGGACCCGACCCTCTCCCTCAAAGACCAGGAGCGAGGTGGCCACCTTGTCCAGGAGGAAGCGGTCGTGGGTGACCACGAGGACGCACCCCTGAAACCCCTCGATGACATCTTCGAGAACCTGGAGGGTCTCCAGGTCCAGGTCGTTTGTGGGCTCGTCCAGGACCAGCAGGTTGAAGGACTGCAGGAAGAGGCGGGCCAGGAGGAGCCGGGTCCGTTCACCCCCCGAGAGCGAGGCCACGCGCTGTTCGTGCAGATGGGGGGGAAAGAGGAACCTGTCCAGATAGGCCTTCAGATGGATTCGCCCTCCATCCACCTCCACCCAGTCCGAATCCGCGACCACTCGACCCACCTGCATCTCCGGATCCAGCTCCCGGTCCTGCGCCAGGTACCCGATCTTCGTGTTCTGGCCCAGGACGACGCTCCCCTCATCGGGTTCCTCTTCGCCGATCACGATCCTGAGAAGGGTGCTCTTGCCCGCTCCATTCGGACCCACGACCCCGATCCGTTCTCCGGCCTGAAGCCGATCCGAGACGCCGGCCAGCACGGTCCGTCCTTCGTAGGACTTCCGGACCTCTTCCAGCTCCAGGACCGTGCGCCCCAGACGCGGTCCCTCCCGCTGCTCGAGCTCCACCTGGCCAACTCGATGCCGCTCTTCCTCCTTCTGGGTCCGGGCCATCTCCCGGGCCCGCTCCCTCCGGGCCTTCTGCTTCCCCGTTCGTGCCGGCGGGGATCGCCGAGCCCAGGCCAACTCCTTCTCCAGAAGCTTGGTCCGCTTCGCCTCTTCGACCCGCATCCGCTCCTTCCTGAGAGCCCGAGCCTGCAGGTACTCGGTGTATCCGCCCTCGTAGAAGGAGAGGCCGTGGGTCGAGACCTCCACCATCCGATCCACCACCCGGTCCAGGAAGTATCTGTCGTGCGTCACCACCAGGACGGCCCCGGCGAAGTCGAAGAGGGTCTCCTCCAGCCAGAGTACCGTGTCCGCGTCCAGGTGGTTGGTGGGTTCGTCCAGGAGCAGGAGCTCCGGATCGGTCAGAAGGGTGCGAGCCAGGGCGACTCTTCTCGCCTCACCCCCCGACAGGGTGCCCATGGTCCGATCCCATTCCTGGATCCCCAGGCGGGTGAGGATCGCCTCGATTCGGTGACCCGCGTCCCAGCCGCCCAGCGCCTCGATCCGGGAGGCCAACCGGGACTGTTCGGCCAGAAGCGCTTCCGCCTCAGAAGGCGGCGGATCGGCTCCCAGTTTCCCGTTCACTCGATCGTAACGCCTCAGAAGCGCGGGGAGGTCTCCCATTCCCTCGCCGGCCGTCTCGAAGATGGTCCGGTCCGGCTGCACCTCCGGAAGCTGGGGAAGAAAGGCCACCCTCAGATCCTTCCGGTACGCCAGGGTGCCCTCGTCAGGTGCCTCCTCTCCGGCCAGGATCCGGAGCAGGGTCGACTTGCCAGAGCCGTTTCGACCGATGATCCCCACCTTCTCTCCGTCGTGCAGAGAGAAATCCACTCCAGGGAAGAGGATTCGTCCCCCATAGCTCTTGGTCAGGCCCTGGACGTCGAGGACCGAACTCACCGGAGGGGAATCTCCATGGGAGACATCCGCACCGGTCCCGGACGATCCCCCAGGAGTCCGGTCTCCGCCGCCAGAGACCACATGGGGCGAAGGACCCTCATGAATTCGCCTTCGGCGGCACCTCCGCCCACCCACGCGGCAACCCCGGTGCGCCACCCATCCTCCATGAGCAGCTGGAAGAGGGTGCGCTCGGCGGGGAAGGTGGCCAGGTCGATGGGCTGATCAGGCTCCAACTCCAGGGCTTCCCTCACGGCGGCCACGGCCACGGAAAAGCCACCCAGTTCATCGACCAGACCCCGGTCCAGCGCATCCACCCCGGTCCAGACCCGACCTCGGGCCACTTCATCCACGGCCTCGACCTCCATCCCACGTCCCTCGGCGACCAGCCCGATGAATTCATCGTAGACCCGGTCCAGGTAGTCCTGAAACCGTTCCCACTCCTCCTCCGAGAAGTCGTCGATGGGAGAGAAGAAGGTGCTTTCGCCCCCCGCCTCGATCCGTTCCCACTGGATGCCCAGTCGTTCCCAGAGGTCCCGGGTGACGAACTTTCCGGCCAGCACCCCGATGGAGCCGGTGAGGGTGGTGGGGTGGGCTACGATCCGATCCGCCTCGAGGGAGACCAGGTATCCGCCGGAGGCGGCCACGTTCCCCATGGATACGATCACGGGCTTCCCTTCTTCTTTGGCCCGGGCGAGCTCACGCCGGACCACGTCGGAGCCCACATAGGAGCCTCCCGGGGAGTCCACCCGGAAGAGGATGGCCCGAACCCGGTCGTCCTCAACTGCGGACCGAATGTGCCCCGCTACGGTGGACGCGCCGAACGATGCGGTCCCCGACAGGGGGTCGAAGCCTGAGCGGCCCCTCTCGATGACCCCGGAGCCATAGATGAGCGCCACCCTGGGCCCCCGGTTCCAGACCCGACCATCCCGCTCGACGTACTCACCGAAAGCCAACCGCTCGGCCCCCTCTCCCACCTCCTCGAGCACGCCGCGGCGGGCGTCATCCAGATAGCCGAGTCGATCGATGAGCCCGGCGGCCTCGGCCTCTCTCGCCATGAACGGGCCCGCGGCGACGAGGCTCCGCACCGAGTCGGCCGACAGGCCCCGACCCTGGGCTACGCCATCGACCAGCGAGGAGAGAATGGACTCCAGAAGGGCTTCGTTGGCCTCCCGAGCCGCTTCACTGAATCCGGTCCGGGTGAAGATCTCGGTGGCGTCCTTGTACTCCCAGCGGCGATCGAAGCTGGGCTGCACGTCCAGCTCCTCGAACATCCCGGCCAGGAAGGGGGCCTCCAGCGTCAGGGGCATGAGCCCCACATCGCCGGATGGCTGCAGGATGATCTCGTCGAAGGCGCTGGCCAGGTAATAGCTGCCCTGGCCCGACCCGAACTCCCCGAAGGTGTCGGCGAAGAGGACCGCCGGCTTGCCACTCTCGCGGAAGCGCTTCACGGCATCCCGAACCTCCGCAAGGGTTCCCCAACCGCCGATGCCCCCGTGACCCCGGACCAGCAACCCCTTGATCCGATCATCCTCCGCGGCGCGCTCGAGGGCCTCGACCACCTGCCGGGTGTCCAGTCGCCGACGCTCCAGCGCCAGCGCCAGGGGGTCCTGGGGCGGGGAATCCACGATCCCTTCCTCCAGATTCAGCTCCAGCACGACGGAGCTCGGGAGAGGCGTGGGGCTGAGCACGGCCCAACTGAGGGCCACGAGGAACAAGAAACCGAGAAGGACGAGGCCGCCCAGGGCGGCCAGAATGGCTACGATGGCCCGTTTCACGGGTCCCTCCAGAAGAAAATGCCTACAGGTTCGGACAGGGGCCGGGGCGGTCCGGTGAATCCCCAGGACCCACGGGACCGAGCTTCGGCGCCAGTGGGCACCCAAAGGTGACGGCCCGGGCCCCTCCACTCAATGGGGCGAGCGCCCTACCACCACTCCCACGCCAGGGGCCGGTGCCTTGACGGACCCGCGGGGGTGGACGAGCATCAGGGACTCCCGGCCCCCTTCGCAAACCCTGACCCTGAGGGGGGCGGGTCGTTCCCTCTCGCCTTTCCGTTCCCTGCCATGCGCTCCATCGCTCTGGTCTCGCTGGTGTTGGCGTTTCTGGTACCGGTCTCCCTTCCGGGTCAGGAGGGGGTCCCCCAGGTGCCCCCGTCCGAGGACCATGAGCTCCGGGTCTACCTTCTGACCATGGATCAGGGAGACGAGGTCTGGGAGCTCTTCGGCCACAATGCCCTCCTGATCCAGAACCTGACCACCGGCGAGGAACTGGCGTGGAATTGGGGGCTCTTCAACTTCGAGGACGTGGATTTCCTCCCCCGCTTCCTGCGGGGGACCATGAGGTACACCATGGGTCCGGCCCCCCTGGGACCTTTCCTGGATTCCTATGCCCGGGCGGACCGGACCGTCTACGCGAGCGAGGTCCTCCTGACACCGGCAGAGGCCAGGGAGCTGGACGCCTTCGTCCGATGGAACTATCTGCCGGAGAACCGGCCCTACATCTACGATTACTTTCGGGACAACTGTTCCACCCGGGTGCGAGATGCCCTGGATGGGGTCCTGGACGGGGTGATCGGTGAGCATTTCCGGGGCCGCATGACTCCGTATTCGTACCGGTGGCATACCCGTCGGCTCGTCCAGGTTCAGGGATGGGTGGACCAGGGCCTCTCCTTCCTCCTCGGCACCCGCGGGGATCTGCCCCGGAGCGAGTGGGAGGCGATGTTCCTTCCGATGGAGCTCCTCGAATCTCTGGAAGGCTTCGAGTTCCCGGACGCATCCGGTCGATCCCGCTCCCTTCTGGGGCCCAGGGAAGTCCTGGCCTCCAGCGCCCGTCCCCCGACCCCTGACGGCCCTCCAGCCTTCTCCCTCCTCTGGCTGGGGCTGGGGCTCGGGGGAGGGCTTCTGATTGCGGGGATGGGGTGGAGTCGGTTCGACACCCGGAGCCGGACCTCCCGACCGGCCGCTTGGGGGTTGGCTGGACTGGGCGCGGCTTGGGGCCTCTTCGCAGGACTGCTGGGAACGCTGCTGGTGGCCTCCTGGGGCACGGACCACGTCTTCATCCAGCGCAACATCAACCTCCTCTACACCAGCCCCCTGGGCCTCCTCCTGGTCCCCCTCATGCCCCTTGGGCTCCTGCGACATGAAGGGTGGCGAGCCCGAGCTCGGACGATCGCCCGCATCACCGCACTCCTCATCGCCGCCGGTTCGGTGCTGGGCGCGATCCTCCAGCTCCTGGGGATCGTGACCCAGGGGAACGCGGAGGTCGTGGCCGTGGCCCTGCCGGTCAACGTGGCGTTGGCCTGGGCTCTCTTCAGGAGAGCGTCGCCCCAGGAGCCCTGATGACACGGGGCCGCAGCTCCCCCCGGCTCGACGGTCCCGTCGCCCCGGCCTACTTTAGACGGGTCCGCAAATCATCTGATTCTCATCCGTGCGGGTCCACCGGTCCCCAGACTGTCCCCCGCCTCGCGCCCAGCCGACTCCTCTTCGCCCCATCCCCCCACCTGGAGACCTGATGAAACGAGCGCTCGTTACCGGCGCCGCAGGACAGATCGGAACCGAACTCGTGGCCGCGCTCAGGAGATTGCTGGGCCCGGAGGCGGTCCTGGCGACCGATCTCCGGCTCGCCGATCCGGATCACCCGGTCCGCGCCGAGGGGGATTTCCAGGTCCTGGACTGCACTCAGGGCACCGAGGTGGCCCGGATCGTATCGGAGCACGAGGCCGACGTGATCTTCCATCTGGCGGCACTCCTGTCCGCAGTGGGGGAAAAGCGTCCCCTCGAGGCGTACCGGGTGAACCTGGGCGGATTGATGGAGGTCCTGGAGGTGGCCCGTCAGGAGGAGTGCGCCGTCTTCACCCCCTCCTCCATCGCGGCCTTCGGACCGGACACGCCCCCGGATCCCACGCCCCAGACCACGATCCAGCGGCCTACCAGCATGTACGGCGTCACGAAGGTGGCGGGAGAACTCCTGTGTGACTACTACCACAGCAAGTTCGGAGTCGACACGCGAGGACTCCGGTATCCGGGCATCATCTCGCACAGCGCTCCTCCCGGAGGCGGCACCACCGACTACGCCGTGGAGATCTTCCATGCCGCGGTGCGCGATGGGAAGTACACGTGCTTCCTCGAACCCGACACCCAGCTCGACATGATGTACATGACCGATGCCGTGCGAGCCGCCATGGAACTCATGGAAGCCGACCCGGACCGGCTCCGGCACCGGAACGCCTTCAACGTGACCGCCATGCAGCTCACTCCCGCTGCCCTGGCCGAAAGCCTACGGAAGCGGATTCCCCACTTCGAGATCGACTACGACGTGGATCCGGTCCGGCAGGCCATCGCAGACTCCTGGCCCCGGCGGATGGACGATTCCGCGGCCCGGGAGGAGTGGGGCTGGAGCCCCACCTTCGGCCTGGACGAAATGGTGGACGACATGCTCGACCACCTCCGCCTCGCCCATCCGATCGAATCCGCCTCACCTTCGAACTGAACTCCACGAGACCTGCCACCATGCCCCAGGACCGACTCCTCAACGCTCTCGACACGCACATCGACCGCCTCGAATCCGACGGCACCGCCAAGGGGGAGGAGCTCATCGTCGTGGAGGTGATCGCTCCCCAGGAAGATCGGGGACCTCGAATCGTGCTCGAAGGGTTCGAGGATCGCCAATTCATGCGATTCAACTCCAATTCCTACCTGGGCCTATCGCTCCTGGACGAAATCGTCGAGGCCGAGGAGGAGGGCTCTCGCCGATTCGGTGTCGGTCCCGGAGCCGTTCGATTCATCAGCGGGTCCTACTCGGCCCACAGGGACCTCGAGGATCGGTTGGCCCGTTTCCACGACCGCGAGTCGGGGATCGTCTTCTCCTCGGCCTACGCCGCGGTGCTGGGGAGCCTGGGACCCCTGATCACCAAGGACACGGCGGTGATCAGCGATGAGCTGAACCACAACTGCATCATCAACGCGATCCGCCTCGCCCGACCCGCCGAAAAGGTCGTCTATCCCCACCTGGACCTGGAGTCGTTGGACCGGAGCCTCCAGGAGCTCGAGGGAAAGGCTCGTCGGGCTCTGGTCGTCACCGACGGGATCTTCTCGATGCGGGGAGACCACGCCCCCCTGGACCGGATCATGGAGCTGGCACGCAGCCATGACCACCGCTATCCGGAGAATGTCGCCGTGGTGGTGGACGACTCCCACGGGGTCGGTGCCTTCGGGGCCCGGGGACGCGGGGTGGAGGAGCTCACGGGCAGCGCCCCGGTCGACGTGCTCATCGGGACGCTGGGCAAGGCTTTCGGGGTGAATGGCGGCTATGTCGTGGGCTCCCGCCGCCTCACCCGGTTCCTGCGGGAGAGCGCGCCCACCTACATCTATTCCAACCCCATCACTCCAGGGGAGGCCATGGCCTGTACGGCCGCCTTGGACCTGGTGGACTCCGCCAGGGGCCGGGAGCTCCTGGACCGGCTTCGCACCCTCACGAGGTACTTCGAGAAGGGATTGGCCCAGGTGGGGATCGAGACGATCCCAGGGGAGCACCCGGTGGTTCCCCTCATGATCCGCGACACTGCCCGCACCCAGGCCCTGGTGCGTCACCTCTTCGACCACGACGTCCTTGTCACGGGGCTGACCTATCCGGTGGTCCCACGAGGCGACGAGGAGATCCGGACCCAGATCAACGCCGACCACACCATGGGGGACCTGGACCGGGTCCTGGAGATCCTGGACGCCTTCGATGGTTGAGTCGACCATCGCCCCCGGCGGCCGATGGCGCTGGAACCTGGGCCTCGCCGCCCTGTGGGTCACGTTGGGATGGGGCCCCGGTTCCGCTGAGCTCACGGCCCAGCAGGAGGCGCCTCGTCCCCTGGACCATGACGTGTACGAGGAGTGGCGCACCATTGGTCAGCGAGCCATTTCCTCCGACGGCCGCTGGGTCTTCTACGTGCTGGAGCGGGAGAACAACGACGGGGAACTCGTGGTCCGAGAGGTGGGCTCCGAGCGGGAAATCCGCATCCCTCGAGGTCGCGACGCCGCCTTCACCAGGGACGGCGCTCGTATCGTCGCACGAGTCACGCCCGAGACCCGAGGTGACGACCAGCCCGATCCGGACACCACGCCCCGGGACTCCCTGGCCATCGTGGATCTGGCCGCGGCGTCGACCCAGCGAATCGCACGGGTGCGATCACACCATCTGCCCCCCGAATCGGCCGACTGGCTTGTCGTCCACCACCATCCGGAGGAGGATGCGGAGGACGACGACGGGACCCTGACCCTCCGCTCTCTCTCCACAGGAGAGGTTGTGGAGTTCGCCGACGTCCACTCCTTCGCCCTCAGCCCGGCCTCGGACCTCCTCGTGGTCGTGAACGCGGTCCGGGGCACGGAAGACGACTCCCGTTCCCGGGTCCGAGCGGTGGTTCCGGAACGTAGGACCGGTTCGGAGAACGGGGTGTCCACCATCTTTGAAGGAGGTGGGACGGTCACCCAACTCTCCGTGGATGCCCAGGGGACGCAGGTGGCCTTCCTCCACCACCCTTCCGCGGAAACAACATCGACGCCTGAGGAAGAGCCCGGGCCGGCCCGGGATGAGGCAGAGCCAGTTTCTCCTGAATCAGCGGAAGGCGAGGAGGCCCCGCCCCAACTCCATCATTGGACGCGAGACGACCCGGAGAGCAGGATCGTGGTGCACGGAGGCGTGGAGGGGATCCCCGAGGACTGGGCGGTCAGCCCCTACGGCACGGTGGAGTTCTCGGGAAGTGGCCGGCGGCTTCTCTTCCGGACTGCTCCGAGACCGACGGCCTCACCCGAGGTCGGCTCCGATCTCCCCCTGGACGACGACGTCGACGTCGAGATCTGGCACTGGGAGGACGACCACCTCATGTCGGTCCAGAACGTGCGGCGGGAACAGGAGCGGCGCCGAAGCTACCAGGCCCTCCTCCTCCTGGACGAGGACCGGGTCGTGCAGCTCGCCGACGAGCAGTTGCCCGACGTCCGGATTCCCCTCGAGGGAGACGCTGACCGAGCCATCGGGGTGAATCCGGGACCCTACGCGCTGGAGAGTTCCTGGGAGTCGCCCAATCCCGAGGACATCTACCTTGTGGATGTCCGGTCCGGGGAGAGGGAACGTCTCGTCCAGGGGGCCCTCGGTGCCGCCTCCATCTCTCCCCGCGAGGGCTTCGTGAGCTGGTACGAGCCGGCTGATTCGGCCTGGTTCGTTCGGGATCTGGAGTCGGGCCGCACCATGGATGTCTCGTCCGAGCTGGGGGTGCCGGTCTACAACGAACGGCATGACCTTCCCACGGTGGCGGGCTCCTACGGGACGGCGGGGTGGCTGGAAGATGAAGGGGCCTTCCTCATCTACGATCGCTTCGATCTCTGGGCCGTGGATCCCCGGGGTGAGACGGCGCCCCGGTCCCTCACCCGCGGCGAAGGCCGGAGAGCCGGAGTGCAGCTCAGGATGGTGGACCTCGAGGATCGGTCCGAACTCCCCACCGAGGGCCCCATGCTCCTCTCCGCCTTCGATGAGATGAGCAAGGATGCGGGTTTCTACCGCGGAGACCTCGCCGGTGACGCCGCGCCGACTCCTCTGGTCATGGAGCCCCGTCGTTTCTCGACACCTGAGCAGGCCCGCGACGCCGGCCGGCTCCTCTTCACCCAGCAGAGCTTTCGCGACTTTCCGGACCTCTGGGTCAGCGACGAGGAGCTGACGGACCGAACTCGGGTCAGCCGGGCGAATCCGCAGCAGGAGGAGTACCGCTGGGGATCCGCGGAGCTCGTGGAATGGATCTCCACCGACGGGATCCCCCTGCAGGGGGTGCTGATGAAGCCCGACGATTTCGATCCGGGCCGTCGCTACCCCATGGTCGTGTACTTCTACGAACGCTGGTCCGATGGACTCCACAACCACTATGCCCCGGTTCCCCACCGTTCGACCATCAACTTCCCCATGTACACGAGTCATGATTATCTCGTGTTCATCCCGGACATCGTCTACCGGACCGGATACCCGGGGGAAAGTGCCCTCAACGCGGTGGTGCCCGGAGTCCACCATCTGCTCCAGAAGGGATTCGTAGATCCCAACCGGATCGGACTCCAGGGTCACTCCTGGGGCGGATACCAGATCGCCTTCATCGTGACCCGCTCCCAGGGTCTGTTTCGGGCCGGGGCGGCTGGCGCGCCCGTGGCGAACATGACCTCGGCCTATGGGGGAATCCGCTGGCAGACCGGTCTCTCCCGGCAGTTTCAGTATGAGCGGACCCAGAGCCGGCTGGGCGGCACCCTCTGGGACATGCCCCTGCGGTACCTGGAGAATTCCCCCGTGTTCTGGGCCGACAAGATCGAGACCCCGCTCCTCATTATGCACAACGACGCCGATGGGGCCGTGCCCTGGGAACAGGGGATCGAGCTCTTCGTCGCGCTGCGGCGCCTCGGCAAGCCGGCCTGGCTCGTGAACTACCGGGGAGAACCTCACTGGCCGACCAGCTTTGCGAACCGGCGGGACTGGAACATCCGCATGAAGCAGTTCTTCGATCACTTCCTCAAGGACACCGCGCCCCCTCGCTGGCTCCACGAAGGAATCCCCGCCCTGGAACGCGGTCGTACCCTGGGATATGAGGCGGTGGATCCGGGCGAGAGGCCCTGACCGGCCCCAGTCGTCGAAGGGGTCAGGTACGGATTTCCTGCGCCCGTCTCACGAGCGCCGGCACGAGCTTACGGGGCAGGAGACGAAGGGATGCCACCTGGAGCCGGTTGAGCCATCCCTCGACCGCGATCCCCTTCCCCCTCAGCAGTGCCCGGACTCCGTACTCGGCCACCTTCCGACTCGAAGGGAGAGGAAGCCGCTGAACGAGGGGCGACGCCTCGATTCCCGCCTCGGACTGGAAGCCGGACCGCGTGGGACCGGGGCAGAGCGTGGTCACGGTCACACCCGAATCGCGGAGTTCCTCTCGCAGGGCCTCGGAGAAGGACAGGACGTAGGCCTTCGTCGCGTAATAGACGGCCATGAGGGGACCCGGCTGGAAGGCTGCAGTGGACGCGACGTTCAGGATCCGGCCTCCACCCCGCGCCACCATTCCCGGGAGGACACCCCGACAGAGCTGTGTGAGAGCCGTGACGTTCACCTGGATCATGTCCCGGAAGCGATGCGCCTCGCCTGCCACCACCGGTCCGTAGTCTCCGAACCCCGCATTGTTCACGAGGATCTCCACCTTCACACCTTCCTCGTCCAGCCGGGCCAGAAGACGGTCGACCTCTCCCGGACGGGCCAGATCGCCGGGGAGGACGAGGACCCGCCGCACCTCCGCCGAACGGAGCTCGACGGCCAGCGCATCCAGCGCATCCTTCCTTCGGGCCGTAAGCACCATGTCCCATCCCTCGCGGGCGAGGACCCGGGCCAGTTCGAGCCCGATCCCGCTGGACGCTCCCGTGACCAGGGCCCACCCCTTCGCCGCGTCGGACTCAACCATCCGACGCCCCCGGTCCCTGGTCTGCCAATGAATCCCGTGCTTCGAAGCGGCCCATCAGGTCCTCCATGTCCAGTGTCAGGGCGAGGGGGTCACCCGCGATTCGACGCCGGAGTTCCGGGTCGGCGCCCCCTGGGAGGACGAGCACGGGAGTCCGGGCCTGCCGGCCGATTCCGTAGCGCGTCCGAGCCATATCGCCCTTGAGCTCCTCGAACACCTCGGCGCTTGAAACCTCCCTGGACCACCGCGAGGACACGTAGCAGATCTGGCCGTTGGTGAGCCAACCCACCACCTGGAACTCCGTGTCGTCTCCCCATACTCCCCCCACCTCCCGAGCGGGGGCCGGGAGCCGTTCGTCAGCATGATGCACGAACCACTCCTCCACCGCCACCGGCAGCCAGCGCCCCAGGTGGGTCTCCAACCGTGGGCGCACACCCTCTCTCCAGACGAACTCCGGATCCCGGGTGCGGGCCAGTACACTCCTCTCGGGAAGCACGCACGCAAACCAGAAGGCCAGGAACGGATCGCGAATCCGGTACCGGCGATTCCGGGAGTTCGGCCGCGCACCGAGCGGACGTTCCGTTCGGATGAACCCGTCGGCCTCGAGCCGTTGAAGGTAGGGGGCCATCTGTCCTCCCGATTCGATTCCCCGCGCCCGCCGACGTAGCGACGCCCAGTCTCGAGCACCCTCGGCGAGCGCCCGCAGGAGGGAGGCGTACCGTGCGGGGCGTTGATAACGGGCCGTGAGCAGCGCGAGGGGGCGGTCATGGAGATCCCCACCCACCGAAAGGACTCGCCGCCGAACGGTCTCGTCCCACTCCATCCCTGCACCGTCCACTGGCAGGTGGGCCGGATCTCCTCCCAGGCACGCCCACCGGAGGAAGGCGCCCCAAGGCTCCCGTCCCCCCTGGGCCCGGGCAGCCGCCCGGAACGACAGTGCGCCGGTTCTCAGAACGGCCTGCGGAGGAGGCAGGGGGGAACCTTCGAGGGCACCGCTTCCCTCGTCCACCAGCACGAAGTGAACAGGGGCCCGTCGATCGGCCGCCCGCTCCAGCGCCCGAGCCAACTCGCCCTCCAGTCGACGCCGCGTCGCTCGCAGAATCGGCCATCCATCGAATGCGATCACGAGAGGCACGCCTCCGCGACGGCGAGCTTCGTCCACCAGCCCCAGGAGGAGGTTGGCCCATCCCGGCACGCCGCCGGGATCGGGAAGTACGCCAGGGCCTTCCGGTTTCGGGAGCCGGCCGAACTCTCGACGGAGAAGCGCCTGGAAGTCCTCCAACAGATCGTGCTCGGTCAGGGGGGCGGCATGGAAGAGGATCCCCCCCGAGCGCTCCAGCGCGTCCGCCAGGAGGGTGGACTTTCCCGTCCCCGCCGGTCCCTCGAGGAGAATCCATCCGGGGTCCCGCGCCTCAAGGGCCGAGACGAGGTCTCGCAGGAGGCGCTCTGGAGCCGCGGTCCCCTCCCCTGGCATCCTCTCGACCACCTGAACTCCCTCCTGGACGGGGTGAACACCAAAACTCTTACATAACTGCCCTTAGGTTATTTGAACTATTGTTAAATAACTCGCCCACCCCTCTTTGGGAAGAGGTGGTCTCGCCCTATACTCTTTGCGTGCTCCTCGTACCCGCTACCGTCGAACCCTACTGGAGGTTGCTTGATGCCCCCTGTCACCACCCCTCGTTTCGAAGCCGTCACCGCCGCCAAGAGCTGGTCCAGGAGGTCCGAGAACGGGATCCGTGATCGGCCCAGCGCCGAAGAGGTCTTCGGAGAGAACACCTTCGGCCCTTCCGAGATGCGGGCCCGACTCCCCAAGGACATCCATGCGCGGCTCAAGGAGACCCTGGAGGAAGGGTCCACCCTGGACATTTCCGTGGCGGACGCCGTTGCCGTCGCCATGAAGGAGTGGGCCATGGAGCGGGGGGCATCCCACTTCACCCACTGGTTCCAGCCGCTCACCGGAGCCACGGCCGAGAAGCACGACTCCTTCATCATGCCCACCGAGCCGGGCCGGGCCGTGACCGAGTTCTCCGGACAGGAACTGATCCAGGGAGAGCCGGACGCCTCCTCCCTTCCCTCCGGCGGTCTTCGGACCACCTTCGAGGCCCGGGGCTATACCGCCTGGGATCCGACCTCGCCGGCGTTCATCATCGAAGGGCCCGGCGGGGCCACCCTCTGCATCCCCACGGCCTACTCTTCATGGGCCGGCGATGCCCTGGACCAGAAGATTCCCCTCCTCCGGTCCATCGACGCCCTGGACCTCTACACCCGGAAGGCGCTGCGACTCTTCGGGGTGGAGTCCAAGCGGGTCCGCCCGACCCTGGGGCCAGAGCAGGAGTTCTTCCTGATCGATCAGGAGTTCTTCTACCGTCGCCCCGATCTGATGACCTCGCATCGCACCCTCTCCGGCTCACAGCCTCCCAAGGGTCAGGAGCTGGAAGATCACTATTTCGGGGCGATTCCGGACAGGGTGCTGGAGTACATGCAGGAGGTGGAGACCGAACTCTATCGGCTGGGCATTCCAGTCAAGACCCGGCACAACGAGGTGGCTCCCGGCCAGTTCGAGATGGCCTACACCTATGAGGAAGCGAACATCGCCTGCGACCACCAGCAGCTCATGATGTCGACCCTCCGGCGCGTGGCACGTCGGTTCGGTCTGGTCTGCCTCCTCCATGAGAAGCCGTTCGCAGGGGTCAACGGAAGCGGAAAGCACCTGAACTGGTCGCTGGCCTTCGAGCGGGGCAACCTTCTGGATCCCGGTGAGACGCCCCACGACAACATGCTCTTCCTCTTCTTCTGCACCGCCGCCCTGTTGGCCGTCGACCGGCACCAGGATCTCCTTCGCGCCGCAGTGGCCTTCGCAGGCAACGATCACCGACTGGGAGCCAACGAGGCGCCCCCCGCCATCATCTCCGTCTTCCTCGGCGACCAGCTCACCGACATCTACGAGCAGATCGCCGACGTGGGCCGAGCGGACAGCTCGAAGCAGGGCGGGTTGATGGGGCTCGGAGTGAAGGTTCTTCCGGACATTCCGAAGCACGCCGGAGATCGCAACCGCACGAGTCCGTTCGCGTTCACGGGCAACAAGTTCGAGTTCCGGGCCCTGGGGGCCTCCCAGAGCGTCTCCTTCCCGGCGACGATCCTGAACACGATCATGGCCGAGGCCATCGACCTCCTTTCCGAGAAGCTCGAGGCTGCCCTCGAGGAGTCGGAGGACCTGTCGTCCGCTCTGCGGGCCGTGCTGGCGGACGTGGTCCCGGGAGTCCGCCGGATCATCTTCAACGGCGACGGCTACTCCGAGGCGTGGGAGGCCGAGGCGGAAGAGCGCGGACTCCTGAACCTTCCCAGCACCCTGGACGCTCTCCCCTACCTGGTCAAGGAGAAGAACGCGGAGCTCTTCGAGAGCTACGGCGTGCTCTCGCGGCGGGAGCTCGAGTCCCGATACGAGATCGCGCTGGGGCAGTACTTCCACACCATCAACATCGAGGGCGAGACCTCGGCGGAGATCGCCGGCACCATGACCCTCCCGGCGGCGGTGCGGTATTTGAACGAGCTCCAGGAATCCGTGGCCCGTTCCAAGGAGACCGGGATCAAGTCCGAAGGTGTGACTCGCACGGCACGTCGGATCGCCGCACTGGTGGATGAGCTGGAGGAGAAACTCACCATCCTGGTCGAGAAGAACGCCGAGCTGGGAGGTGATGACATTCCATCCAAGGCCGTGCACATGCGAGAGAACATCATCCCGAGCATGCAGCAGGTCCGGGAGGTGGTGGACCGGCTCGAAAGGGTCATTCCCGACGACCTTCGCCCCATGCCCTCCTATCGCGAAATGCTCTTCGTGAAGTAGGAGACGCAAAGCCGCTGGATCTGCGGAGGCCTTCGACCCGCAGGTAATGCAGTCGCCCCCCGGTCCACATCAGTGTGGGCCGGGGGGCGAGTGTTTGCCGCCCCACCTACTCCGCGTCGGTGGAGGTCATCGGTGCCAGGGGACGGGAGATCACACACGCGTTCACTCCACCAATCCCCATGGAGAGCTTGCCCATGGGACGATCCCTGGGTGCCGGGCACCCCTCATCGAAGACGAATCGACGATGAACCTTGCCGATACGGGCGTTGAGCTCCGACTCGGACAGAGGGGTGGGGTGGATCCGCCCCTGGGCCGCTCCCAGGTACTGAGCCGTGAGTTCCCATCCCCCTCCGGCACTCATTCCATGGCCGAAGGTGCCCTTTCGGGCCGTGACCAGGACGTCCTCGGGGAGGAGGTCTCGAAGGGTGGCCACCTCCAGGTAGTCTCCGGGGGTCGCCGTAGCGTGAAGGTCCCAGCTCACGATCTCTTCGACCTGGACCCCTCCGGCGTCGAGGGCCTGACGCATGGCCGCAGTGGGCCCCTCCTTCGACGGCGTGATGATGTGATCGGCGTCTGACGACACTCCCACACCCACGGGCTCCATTCCCAGCGGTTCGAATCCGCGAGACTCCATGA
>SKKH01000074.1 GCA_007121555.1 Gemmatimonadota bacterium
CTTAGGAGGCGGTCGCTCTATCCACCTGAGCTACGAGGACGAAGTTTCTTAAGCTACCCAAGGGATGCGGGCGGTTCCAGGGCCCCCCTCAGGGTATCGGTCAACTCCGCTCCCCTTCCCTCCTACCGAGCCTGAGGTAGCCTGAGAGTAGACCCCGGACCGCGCCTTCCAGGGGCGATACGTCCGGCCGCCAGAGGAACCGCCCCCCGTCGTAGTCACGAATCTCCCGGGCCAGATTCTCCAGGAGCTGGGCCACGGACTCGTCCGAAAGGGGGGGACGCAGCGCCTGTGCCCTCTCCTCCTCGGAATCGGAGGGGAGTTCGGTGTCGTCCTCAGGAAGGGATTCGATTCTGCGGAGGGGAGCGTCGGGCGAATAGAATGCGTCTTCGGGGATGGTGCCTCCTCCCATTCCCACCTGAGGGTCCGCGCTGCGGGGGCGGTGAACCCAGCCTCGTCTGTGTCCGGGCGGGAAGGCCGGAGGCGGGAGTCGATCCCCTCGATTCGACCGGCTATCGTGCGCATGGGACGGCTCGGATTTGGACGACGAGCGAGGTCTGCCATCGGCAGGGGCGGACCACGGATCGGAAGGATCGATCATACCGGTGGCTCCGTAGTGGCGAAACGAGGTGATTGTGACCAGATCACCCCTGAATATACGAGAATTGGTTCGACCTGAGCAGGCTCAGCTCGACCCCGCTTCTCCCTCGGCCCATCCGTATCGGCCCAGGAGCGGGACGAAGGTACACCCCTCCCGTACGCTCTCGGTGGTGATCTCGCCCCCGACCTTGCGCACCATGAGGAGGTCCTGAACCTTGCGCCGTCCGACGGGAATGAGCATTCGGCCGCCGTCGGCCAGCTGGTCTATGAGAGCCTGCGGGACCTGGGGCGATGCCGCGGCCACGGTGATCACCTGGAAGGGCGCGAATTTTCGCCATCCTATGGTGCCATCTCCCACCATCAGGGCCACGTTCTGGAAGCCCATCTCATCGAGCACCGCCCGGGCCCGCGTCGAGAGTTCACGGATCCGCTCCACGGAATACACGCGATCCCCCATCAGGGCCAGGAGAGCCGTGAGGTATCCGCTCCCCGTTCCGACCTCGAGGATCCGGTCCTCGGGCGCCGGGTCCAGCAGGCGGAGATAGAAGGCCTGGAGCGATGGTTGTGAGGCGGTCTGACCGTATCCGATGGGTACCGGCGCATCTTCATAGGCCCGATGGAGCATTCCCTCGGGAATGAAGCGATGTCGTGGAACGCGGTCGAAGAGCCGCAGGAGTTCGAGTTCCTCGATCCCCTCCCCCCGAATCGACTCGATGAGCCGTCGGCGGGCACCCACATACCGATAGTCGTCTAGAGGGTCAGCTTCCACCCGCGGATCTCCTCCATCAGGGAATAGTTCGTCAGGTCCAGGTGGAGGGGTGTCACCGAGATGTATCCGTCGGCAATGGCCTGAAAATCGGACGCTCCGTTCCCGCGCCACTCCCGGGCTCCACCCCCGATCCAGAAGTACTCCCGTCCGCTGGGGTCCTTCGCCCGGGTCAGGGACTCCGAGTACCTCCGCTCGCCGAGGGAGGTGACCCGGATCCCCTTCACATCACCCGGCTCGATGGGAGGCAGGTTGATGTTCAGAAGCGTGGACTCGGGAAAGGCGGATTGGGACACGATGCCCTGGAGGAGGTCCACCAGTGGTGCCTCCCACGCCTCGATGGATTCGAACTGAGGCCCCGTGTAAGAGAGTGCCACGGAGGGGATCCCCAGCACGGTGGCCTCCATCGCTGCCGCGACCGTTCCGGAGTAGAGGACATCCTCTCCCATGTTCGCGCCGTGATTCACGCCGGAGAAGCAGATGTCGGGCCGGCTATCCAGAAGGGCGTTCACCGCCAGGATCACACAGTCGGTGGGCGTCCCGTCCACGACCAGGGCCCCGTCGGAGGCCCGGCGGCTTCTGAGTGGATGGTGCAGCGTCAGCGAGTGGCTCGTGGCGCTCTGTTCACGGTCCGGTGCGACCACAGTCACGGTTCCCAGTGACCGGGCTGCGGAGGCGAGGACACGGAGTCCGGTGGCCAGGTAACCGTCATCATTCGTACAGAGGATCTTCATGCAGGAACGGGTGGGGGGAAGAGGCACCAAAGGGTACGGATTCAGTCAGGCTCCGGAAGCGTGAGTGCATCGAGAACGGAGTGGAGTTCTCTCTTCATCGCATCGAGAAATTCCGGCGAGAGGATCTCCTGAGCTTCGTCTTCCAGCTCTCCTTCCGTCCGCATCCGGTGCAGACGCTGACGGGCCCCCTCGATGGTGAACTTCTGGTCATGAACGAGGTGTCGGAGGAGCAGGATGATCTTGATCTCCCGAGGACGGTACACCCGGTTGCCGGCCTGGTTCTTCGTGGGCTGCAGGATCCTGAACTGGGTTTCCCAGTAGCGCAGGACGTGAGGCTTCAGACCCGTGAGCTCACAGACCTCCCCGATGGAGTAGTAGGCCTTCTTTGCAACCGGCTTCCGGGGCGGCACCCGATCTTCTCCCGAGGCGGTCATTGGGCCCACGTCTCCGGCTTGGGGTCTCTCATCATCAGCTCCTGAACCGACTCCAGGGGATCCGCTCCCTCGTGGAGCATCCTGTGGACCTGGTGGGTGATGGGCATCTCGACCTCGTGACGCCGGGCCAGGGCGTGGACTGCCTGTGTCGTATGGACGCCCTCGGCAACCGCCGTCATGTCGGAAAGAATCCGGTCCAGACTCTCTCCCTGACCGAGCCGAACTCCCACCGTCCGGTTTCGGGAGAGATCTCCGGTGCAGGTCAGGACCAGATCCCCGATTCCCGCGAGGCCCGAGAAGGTGACGGGATCGGCTCCGAGAGCCGCTCCGAGACGGGTGATCTCGGCGAGGCCCCGGGTGATCAGCGCCGCCTGTGTGTTCCGTCCGAGCTCCAGGCCCGTCGCGACACCTGCGGCCAATGCGATGACATTTTTCACGGATCCGCCCAGCTCCACCCCGATGAGGTCGGGGTTCGTGTAGACGCGGAAGACCCTGGATGAGAGGATGGACTGGACCCGGAGTCTGGCGTCCCTGGAGCGGCTCGCCGCTACGACGGCGGTGGGGAGCGATCTGGCCACCTCCAGCGCGAAGGAGGGCCCTGAGAGCACTACCATCCGTCTGTGGACCGGCCCAGGCAGGACCGACTCAAGCACCTCGTCCATCCTCCGCAGGGACCGTGTTTCGATGCCCTTCGAAGCACTGACCACCAGGGTATCGGGCGAGAGGAACGGAGCCGCGTCGGCCATGACCGTGCCCACGTGCTGGGAGGGGCTGACGGAGACCACGAGCCCCGCTCCGGAGACCGCCTCCTCCATCTGGCTCGTGACCTGAATCTCCCTGGGCACGGACACGCCCGGGAGGTACCGCTGGTTCTCCCCCTGGGACGCGATGAGCGAGGCCGTGGCCTCATCATGGCTCCAGAGTCGAACCCGGTGCCCGTTTCGCTGGAGGAGTAGCGCCAGTGCGGTGCCCCAGCTACCGGCCCCGACCACAGCGGCATCCACGGATGCTCCACCCTCTTCGTTCATCGTATCGCTCCCGTTGTATCGGATGAGCGGTCATCTTCGTCGTCCGGCTCCCGACGGCGTGGTTCGGGTGCCCTGGAGGAGGGCGTGGTGGGCCGCCCACCGTGCGACTCTCCGATTCGTGCTTCGGTTCCCTTCACGAGCCTCCGCAAGTTCGATCGATGGGCCCAGATCACGAAGAGTCCCAGGAGCACGGCAAAGATCACCACCCCGTCGCCGCCTGCACTTGGAGTCAACAGCACGGCGAGGGGAAGCACCAGGGCGGCTGCGATGGATCCCACGGAGACGATTCGGGTCAGGAGGACCAGACCAAGCCAGACGCCGAAGCCGATGAGAAGGGCCCAGGGTGCGAGGGCCAGGAAGACCCCGGCGCTGGTGGCCACCCCCTTTCCTCCTCTGAACCCCACCCAGAACGAGAAGACATGGCCGAGGATGGCGGCGGCGCCAAAGGCGAGGAGCCACGCCGGCGAATCGGTGCCGGCAAAGTTCGGAAAGAGGGCCACGGGCACGAAGCCCTTCAGGACGTCGGCCAGCATGACGGGCAACGCCGCCTGCCACCCGAGGACCCGGAAGGCGTTCGTGGCCCCCAGGTTGCCGCTTCCTTCCCTTCTCAGGTCCACGCCATGGAATACGCGCCCCACCCAGAGACTCGACGGGGTGGCGCCAAGGACGTAGGCCAGGAAGAGGAGGAAGAATGGCGTCACGACGCGGCCCGCTCCCGGCTCGAACTCCCCCGGATTCGGATCCGAATGGGCACCCCGAGGAAGGTCCAGGCCTTCCGGAACCCGTTGTAGAGATACCGGAGATAGTGATCCGGGATCTCTCCGGGGAGGTTGGTGAAGACCACAAAGGTGGGCGGGGACGTATCGGCCTGAGTGGCGTAACGCAGCTTCACCTGCCTGCCTCTCGAATGGGGCGGAGGCTGGCGCTGGTAGAGGCTCTCGAGGACCTCGTTGACCTCATGGGTCGGGATTCGACGCTTCCGTTCCTCGGCCACCTCGAGGATGAGCTCCAGCGTTCGGCGGACCCGGAGGCCGGTGATCGCCGAGATGAAGGTCATGGGCACCCATTGGAGGAGGGGTGAGCGAGCCCGAAGCTCCCTCTCGACCCGTGGAGTGGGATGGGCCTCCTTGTCCACCAGATCCCACTTGTTGACCGCCACCACGACCCCGCACCCCGCATCCCAGGCCGCCTCCAGGATCTTGAGGTCCTGCTGGTGAAGACCCTCGGCGGCGTCCACCAGGACGAGACAGACCTGGGCCTCCCGGATCACGCGAGCCGTGCGGAGGGTCGAGTAATACTCCACCGATTCCGACACCTTGGATTGGCGGCGGAGCCCTGCCGTGTCCACGAAGATCAGATCCCGCCCATGGTAGCGGAAGGTCGAGTCCACCGGATCCCTCGTCGTCCCCGGTTGATCGCTCACTACCATCCGGGTCTCTCCGAAGAGCCGGTTCACGAACGAAGACTTGCCCACGTTGGGCTTCCCGATCACGGCGATTCGCAGCCCTTCATCCTCGTCCACGGGGCCGGGGTCGTCAGGGAGGGCCGCCACCACCCGGTCCAGGAGGTCGCCGGAGCCCTTTCCGGAGATCGAACTGACCGGAAGGGGTTCCCCCAGTCCCAACCTCCAGAAGTCGTGATGGCCCTGTTCGTTGGGGAGGTTGTCCATCTTGTTGGCCACGACCAGAACGGGTCGCCCCGAATCGCGCAGGATGCCCGTGAGACGCTCGTCCAGGGGGTGGACCCCGGCCTTCCCGTCCACCACGAAGAGGATCAGGTCCGCCTCCTCCACGGCGGTGAGGGCCTGGCTGCGTACCTGGCGGTCCAGAGGTGCGTCGCTGCCCTCGATGACTCCTCCGGTGTCCACGATGAAGAACTCGCGTCCGGCCCAGTCGGCCCGGGCGAAGTTCCGGTCTCGTGTGACTCCGGGCTCGTCGTGGACGATGGCCGCCCGCTCACCGAGGACCCGGTTGAAGAAGGTGGACTTCCCGACATTGGGTCGTCCCACTACCGCGACGACGGGGAGGCGCCGGCTCATAGCGAGCGGAGGGCTTCGGGAATCTCATAGGCCGGAACGACTCGGGCCGGGGATACGCTGGCCTCGAAGCGGTCAAGGGGGAGGGAGTCGATGAAGAGGTCGTCCTGGTTCAAGGTTTCGGCCGGGAGGAGGATGAGATCGCCCTCCCGGGGGGTGTCCACGGCCCGGAGAAGATCCTCTCCGGAAAGGAGGCCTGCCACGGTCACCGAAGAGCCGTAGAAGCGGTTCTCCACTGCCGTCACCTGGACGGCCGCTCCCGTGGCCTGAGCCAGGGTCGTGGAGCGTTCCTGGAGAAAGGGGAACATGGATTGACCGGTGAGGATCCGGATGCGCCGGCCGGTCAGGTCCGGGAGCCCCCGTGCCAGCTCCTCGTCCAGGTGGTCCAGGAACTGGCGTACCGCACCGACCCCGTTCTCGAGGAGTGAGGCGTCGTCATAGTAGTCGACGTCGGGAACCCTCCCCTCGGCCATGAGGAAGAGTTCGTCCGCGCTGTATGCCCATCCGTAGCCCCTTTCCTTCAGCCCGCGAAGCCGGAAGGCCTCCACCTGCTCCACGGCCTGGGCTGCCTCTTCACCAGTAAGGGGGCGCACCGGACGGTTGATGTTGTAACGGGTCAGTCCCACCGGTACCACAGAGAGGGTCCGGATCCCCGACCCCAGTCCGTACAGATCCTCCAGTGTGCGGTCCAGGTGCGGGCCGTCGTTCCATTCGGGACAGAGGACGATCTGAGTGTGCACCTCGAGCCCGTTCTCCGTGAGGAAACGCAATTGGTCCATGATCAGTCCCGCACGGTCGTTCTTCAGGAGCCGAACGCGGAGGTCCGGGTCCGTGGTGTGGACGCTCACGTAGAGGGGAGAAAGGCGCTGGTCCACAAGGCGTTGGAGACCGCGGGGGCCGAGATTCGTGAGCGTGACGTAACTCCCGTAGGTAAAGGAGAGACGGAAGTCGTCGTCACGGATCCAGAGGGTATCCCGGACGCCCTGCGGATTGCCGTCGATGAAGCAGAAGACGCATTCGTTGGCGCATTCCCTGACCGTGTCCGGGGCAGGCACGATCCCCAGGGGCTCCCCCGGCTCCCGCTCGATCTCGTAGATCGTGGGCGTGCCTTCGGGATCCACCGTCTCCAGCTCCAGGTGGCTTTCAGCCAGGAGGAAGGTGAGGTCGATGCCGTCGCGGACCTTCTCACCGTTGATCCGGACGATGCGCGTTCCGATGCGCAACTCCAGTTCGTCGGCGATGGTTCCGATTTCGACTTCTGCGATCCGTACCACGACTCAACCTTCCGCCGAAGCTCGACGGCGTATGCGGGCTCGAAGCCCTGAAGAATAATGTCGCCCTCCCGAGGGCTCAACGAGAAAGCCCCGCCACCGGAATCGGCGACGGGGCTCGAGGCCATCGGACGGGTCCATCGAAAGCGGGCGACCGGACTCGAACCGGCGACCCTCAGCTTGGGAAGCTGATGCTCTACCAACTGAGCTACGCCCGCATCCGCACCCCTGAATGTAGGGCGAGTGGGGGAAAGATCAAACCACTTCCCTCCACCCGCCCTGCATTCACTTCAACCGAGGGCTCAGAGCACCTCGTACCGGAAGGCTACAACCCGCTCACCCGTAGCGAGATCGGCCTGGAACTGAACCGCCTCCTCGGCGGCGCCCAGGTCGACCGACACGTCACTAGTCCCCACCTCCGTACCATCGGCCGTGTAGAAGTGGACCCGGAGGTTGACCGAACTGCCTTCGTCGGCGTTCTGGTTGATGACCTGGCCTACCACCGCCGCTCCGCCGTCCATACCGGCGAGCTCCAGCGCGTCGATGAAGTAGGGGAGTGCCTCCATTGTTTCCAGCTTGTCCACGGCCTCTTCCTGCCGGTCCATCTGGACCAGAGACTGGGCCAGGAATCGGTATGCCGTCTCGTTGTAGGGATCCAGCTCGATCAGCATCTCCGCCGCCTCAATCAGCTCCTCGAACTGGTCGGCCAGGTAGAGGGACTGGGCGTAGTTGAAGAGGGCGTCCCGGTGCTCGGGCACGAGATCCACGGCCTCCCGGAACGCACGGGCCGCCTGTTCGAACTCCTCGGTCTGGTAGAGACCCACACCGATCGAGAAGTAGTCCTGAGAGTCCAGGCCAGGGCGGTTCAGCAGATCGTCGTAGATCTCCCGCGCCCGTGCACCCTCTCCGCTGGCCACGTAGGCCACAGCCAGATTCGAGATGGCCATGAGATTCTCCGGATCATCCGCCAGGATCGCTTCGTAGACCTCAGCCGCCTCGGCGTAGCGCTCGAGCTGGAAGAGGATCTGGGCCCGGTTGAAGAGGGCGACCTCGAGGAAGTCCTCCCAGTTCTCGAGAAACTCCTCGTCCATGTCCTGTGCTCGCGGCCCGGTCATCACGTCGACCGACATCCCGTAGAGCTCGGCTGCCTCCTCCATTCGACCTTCATTCGAATAGATCTCGGCCAGGTTCAGCATGGCTTCGGGACGACCCTGATAGATGGCGTGGGCGTCCTCGAAGTGCGGAAGAGCCGCCTGGGCATCGCCGTCCTGGTAGTGTTCGGCACCTCGGTTGAAGGCTTCCAGCCACGCCTCCTCCCGCATGAATTCGGTCTCGATCTGGTAGCGGGGATAGAGCTCTTCCGCGCGGTCCAGCATCTCACCGGCACGCCGGAGCTCACCCATGCCGAGTAGGGCCTCGCCGGCCTGGAAGTAGGATTGGGCGTTCTCCGGGTCGGCCTCGATTCCCTCCTCGGCCGCCGCAAGCGCCTGCTCATAGAAGGCTACCGCATCCTCACCGTCGGCGGACATCGCCTGGAACAGGAGGAGGGTGGCCTCGTCGGTGTATTCGTTGTCCTCCGGTGGTTCTCCTTCCGGCAGATCCTGCATCCACTGGGGAAGGTCGTCCTCCGAGAAATCGCCCGAAAGGGCACCGTCGGCGCCGGGACCATTCCCGGCGGAGGCACATCCTCCGAGCGCCAGGGCGACGACAAGCGCCCCGACCGCTCCGAAACGGAAGCTCATCCAGCTCCTCCTGATGGTGGTCATGACCAAGTTGTTGAGTCGGCGAACTCGCCGGCCTGTGAGGCAGAATTTGCATCCCTGGTCCCCTTGAAACATCGGGGTCGAGGGGATGCAGAACCCCACGGCACGGGTCCGGCGCAGGTTCGATAGAAATAACCCCCAAACCTATGGAAGATCCTCGGTTCGGGTCAAATCCCCCGCTTCTCGTTGAGGGAAACCGTTCAACTCCCGGCGATCGCTCGATCCAGAAGTCGAAGTGCCCGATTTCGACCCTGGGCCGCCAGAACCTGCCCCAGGTCAGGGCCCGTCCGACTCCCCGTGATGGCCAGGCGGACCGGATGGAAGAGCTGGCGACCGCGGATTCCCGCCGCCTTGCCCGCCTCCCGGACGGCCTGGCCCAGTCCTTCGGCCTCCCAGGGATCCACATTCTCGATCCCTCGGCGCACGGTGGTCAGCGTTCTCGCGACGTCCGCTTCCTGGGCCAGCTCGGATCGACCTGCTTGCAGCACCTCTTCACTCGGGACGACCAGCGCCAGGTGCTCGTTCACCTCGTCGTAGACCTGAAGGCGGGTTCGGATCGCGTCAATGGCCCCCGGCAGGTTGATGTCGTCGACTGGATAGCGGGTGGCGTCGATCCAGGGACGCAATTCCTCCACGAGTTCGTCGAGAGGGCAGCGTGCGATGTGCTGGGACGAGGCCCAGAGGAGCTTCTCCGGGTCGAATACCGTGTCTGCGGCCCCGACCCGCGAGAGATCCATGGCTTCCACCAACTCGTCGCGGGAGAGGATCTCTCGATTCTCGCCGGCGGACCATCCCAGCAGCGATAGGTAGTTCACGACGCCGTCGGGATGATACCCTCGGGTTCGGAGTTCCTGGACTCCGCGAGCTCCCTCCCGCTTGGAGAGCTTGCGCCGGTCACTTCCCAGGACCATGGGAAGGTGCGCGAACACGGGACGCGGTGCGTCCATGGCGTCGAAGAGGAGGGCCTGCTTCGGGGTGTTGGAGAGGTGGCCCGCTCCGCGAATCACATGGGAGATTTTCATGGCGATGTCGTCTACCACCACGGCGAAGTTGTAGGTGGCCCTCCCGTCCTTGCGGAGAATGATGAAGTCTCCTATGTCACTACCTTTCAGTTTTATAGGCCCCCTAACCTCATCCAGAAACAAGACCTCGCCGTCGGGCACGCTGAAGCGCAGGGCCCCTTCCCTTCCCTCCAGTTTCCGAGCCTCGACATCATCGGTCGAGAGATCTTCGCACCGGCCAGGGCATCCTGTCTCACCGGCCCCATCTCGGGCCTCGGCGATCGCCTCGTCGGAGCAGAAGCACCGGTAGGCCAGCCCCAGCTCCTCGAGTCTCCCGGCTGCCTGGCGATAGAGGTCTCCCCTCTCGGACTGGCGGTAGGGGCCCACCGGCCCGCCCCGGTCGGGACCCTCGTCCCAGTCCAGGCCTGCCCAGCGGAGGTCCTCCATGATCCCTTCCAGGGACCCGGCCACGTTCCGCTCCAGATCCGTGTCCTCCACGCGGAGCACGAAGGTGCCCCCGTGGTGGCGGGCGAAGAGGTGGTTGAAGATGGCGATCCGAAGGTTCCCCAGGTGCAGGGATCCGGTGGGACTGGGGGCGAAGCGGGTGCGTACCTGGTCCATGGAACCTCGGTCTGGTCTTCGAGGTGATTGAGTGTCGCGACGTGGCGCAGGGTGGGAGCTCTATGGCAGTGCCGGATCCGACGTGCCCGATCCTTCCTTCCCCGTTCCCCCCCTGCCGTCTGCCTTGCCGTATGCTCCCGGCTGGGCCCCGGCCTCATCGGAGGATGGGGGGCCGTCTCCACGAAGGTAGGAGAGGATCCGCTCGGCCAGAACCCTCGAGAAGCCGGGGACTCGGATGATCTCCTCCACTCCGGCTTCCTGAATGCCCCGAACCGAGCCGAAGCGGGTCAGGAGCGCCCGCTGTCGGTGGGCTCCGATCCCGGGCACGTCGGCCAGTGCGCTCCGGATCGTCCGCCGGGTCCGGAGCTTGCGGTTGTACTCCACGGCGAAGCGGTGCGCCTCGTTGCGCAGTCGTTGGAGGAGCTTCAGGGGCGGGTCGCGCCGGCTCATCCGGATCGGCTCCGGCCTTCCGGGGACGAAGACTTCCTCCTCCTTCTTCGCCAGCGCCACCAGGGCCACCTCGCCGGCACCGATCTTCTCGAGCACCGGGAGGACCGCCGAGAGCTGGCCCCGTCCGCCGTCGACCACGACGAGTTCCGGGAGGGGCTCCTCGTCTCGAAGGCGCCGGGAGAGATACCGCTCCACCGCCTCGGCCATGGACCGGTAGTCGTCGTTGCCCCAGTCTCCCCGGATCTTCATCCGCCGGTACATGCCCCGCTTCCGCTCCCCGTTCTCGAAGACCACCGCAGAGGCCACCACCTCGGTGCCCTGGGTGTGGGAGATGTCGAAGCAGGTGATCAGGCGGGGGACCACCTTGAGCTGCAGTCGGTCCTGAAGCTCATACAGCACGGTGTCGGCTCGATCCGCGGTGGCCTCCAGGGCGGTCACTCTCTCCTCCAGCAGGTGCCGGGCGTTGGCCGCGGCCAGCTCCACGAGCCTCCGCTTGTCTCCTCGCAGGGGCACCTGGAGGTAGACCTTCCGCCCCACCTCCTCGCTGAGGAGCTCGGCCATGACGTTCCGGTCCGGAAAGCCGGTGGGGAGAAGGATCTCCGAGGGCAGCTCCCGGATGGCGTCCGTGCCTCCGGCCAGGTAGACCTGAGCCGCGAACGCACCCAGGAGCTCCTCGTCCGACTCGTCACCCAGCCCTGTGAAGCGTCGGCTCTCCCGCCCCAGGAGGGTGCCGCGTCGAATCCGCAGGAGCACGGCGGCTCCCAGTTCCCCGTCTCTGGCCAGCCCCAGGACGTCCTGGTTTTCGCCCTGGGCTCGCTCCACCCGCTGATCGCGCTCCAGCGACTCGAGTCCCTGGAGCACGTCCCTGTGCCGGGCAGCCTCCTCGAAGCGGAGTTCCCGGGAGGCCGCCTCCATCTCCGCCCTCACCTCCTCCTTCAGCTCCCGGGTTTCGCCGGCGAGGATCCGGAGGATCTCCTGGATCATCGCTCCGTAGTCCTCTTCGCTCTGGAGACCGACGCAGGGCGCCTTGCATCGCTTGATGTGGTAGTCCAGACACGGGCGGGGTGGGGCCTCGTCGGGAAGGTCGTAGCGGCAGGAGCGGACGGTGTAGACCCGCTTGATCACTTCCAGGGCCTGACGCATGGGACCCACGGAGGTGAACGGACCGAAGTACCGGGCGCCGTCGTCCCGGGTGCGGCGGGTCACGAAGACGCGGGGGAAGGGCTCCTGCACCGTCACCTTGATGTACGGATAGCGCTTGTCGTCGCGCAGCCGGACATTGAAGCGGGGCTGGTGCTCCTTGATGAGATTGGATTCCAGAAGGAGCGCTTCGGCCTCGGATCCCACCACGATGGTCTCCACATCCGCGGCGCGCCGCACCAACTCGCGGGTTCGAATGCCCTGCCCGTCCTTGCCGCGGAAGTAGCTCCGGACCCGGGACCGGAGCGACTTCGCCTTTCCGATGTAGAGGATCTCGCCCTCTGCGTCCTTGAACATGTAGACCCCGGGCGAGGCCGGGAGGGTGTCCAGGATCCGATTGTCCATCAGGCCACCGTGGGTGGGGCGAAGGGACCCGGCCGGTCAGGTCCCGGAGCGACGGAGAAGGCGATCGAGCGGCCCCGAGACCCCGAGGCCCCGGGTCAGGACAAGATATATCACCCCGAACGGAACGAGCGTTCCCAATGCCACCCACCAGGGGTGGAGGGGGGGCAGGAGCAGGTGGATCCCCAAGGCCACCCCTCCAGCGACCAGGGCCGCGAATCCCAGCCGGGGCAGGGCCGATCCTCCGAGGCTGAATTCGGCGCCCACCCGCCGCCGAAGCCGGTTGCGCAGGAGCGCCAGCTCGATCCATGCGGCCACCGCCGACCCCAGCGCCAGCCCGGCAGGCCCGAGGCCCAGGGGGCCGACCCGGATCTGGTCCAGGGGAAACATGAGGGCCGCGCCGATTGCAAGCGCGAGGGAGACCCGGATATACGCCATCCGGGCCGGGGTTCGGGTATCCCGGAGCGCGTAGAAGGCCGACGAGAGGAGGCGGGAGGTGGCCGAGGCTCCCATCCCCAGGGCGTAGGCTCCCAGGATGGCCCAGGTGACCCGTACCTCGTCGATGCCGAAGGCGCCGGTTTCGAAGAGGGCGGATACGATCACGTCGCCCAGGAGGAGGTATCCCACCGTGGACGGCACGAGATAGTAGGCCACCCTCCGACCCGCCCGGGCCACCTCTCCGGCCAGGCGCTCCCCGTGGGCCGCACGGTTCCGGGAGATCTCGGGGAGCTCGGAGGCCGCCACCGCCATCCCGAAGAGGGAGATGGGGAGCATGAAGAGGATCTGGGCGTAGGAGAGGGTGGCCACCGCTCCGGCCGTGAGAAAGGCCGCCAGGGCGTAGTCGAGCCACCCTCCCAGATTCACCGCCCCCCGGGCGGCGACCACCGGGATCAGGTTTCGAATCGCCTCCCGCACGCCGTGCACCCGGGTGGAGATCGAGGGCTTGAACTCTCGAAGGAGCCTGAGGGTGAGGGGAAGCTGGACGCCGAGCTGCAGGCCTCCGCCCGCCAGCGCGCCCCACGCCAGGATCCGGACCAGTTCACTTCCCGAGAGGTCGAAACCGAATCCCCCCACCGCCATGGCCGTGATCATGGCGGCGTTCCACGCCACCGGCGCCACGTACGAGAGGAAGAAGCGGCGGTGGCTGTTCAGGATTCCCAGGGACCAGGCCGAGATCACCAGGAGCGCCGTCATGGGGAAGAGGATCCGGACCAGCTCGACGGTGAGCGCCTGGCGATCCGGGTCGAACCCGTAGAAGAAGAACCCTACGATCCAGGGTGCCAGGAGAATCCCGAGAACGGCCAGGAGTCCTGCCGCCACGGTGAGCAGCCCCAGCGCCGCGCCGGCGAATCGAGCCGCCTCCTCTTCCCTCCCCTCTTCGAGAAGCTCCGCATAGATGGGGATGAAGGAGGCCGAGAGGGTGCCCTCGCCCAGGAGGTTCTGGAGCACGTTGGGAAGTCGCAGGGCCGCCTTCCACGCATCGGCCACCGGGGAGGCCCCGAAGAAGTACGCGAAGATTCGTTCCCGAACGAGGCCGCTGATCCGACTCAGGAAGATTCCTGCGGTGACGAGGGCCGAGGCTCTGGCCCGTGCGGTCTCGTTTCCTGGATCGTCGCCGGGCGGGTCTGGAGCCAGGGCGGCTCCTTCCCCCGACGGCGGCACCTCAGGGATCTCGGTCAACGGTGGGGATCTGACGGGGCCGTTGGGCCTGGCGGTCGGCCAGGAGTTCGTGGAGGAATTCGCTCTCCTCGGTCAGCTTCCGGACATCCTCGGAAAGGCGGTCCACCTCCCCTTCCAGGTAGCGGAGCCGGTCGGCGGTCACCTGGTCGATGGAGCCTCGGCCCTCGGATTCAAGGCGGGCTGCGGCCGCACGTCCCAGCCGAGAGTCGAGGACGGTGGAGAGGATCTCCGGGATCAGCATGGCCACTACAATGATCACGAGCCAGGTCATGGTCTCAAGCTACCCGGTAGGGGAATTCGTCTGCAATGGTGGGGTGGAAACACCCCCTCCCATTCTCCTACGAAAGCCAGCCCGGCAGGGTTCACCGTTGAAGGCTGCTGAAGAACGGGAGTGACCTCCGGCCTGGGGTCCCATGGTCATGCCGGAGCCCTGTCCAGGCCCGCGTGGAGGGTCTCGAGTTCCCTTCGCACCTTGGCCTGCAGCTGATCCAGGAAGTCCGGCCCGTAGCGGAAGAGGTAGTACCAGGGGCTCATCACCCGTTCCTGGGGTCGCCCGTCGGGAAAGAGGTGGCTCTGGGCCTTCGCCAACTGGGCCAGGAGGACCTCGTTCTCCCGCTTGAGTGCCTGGACCACCTTCTTCTCCACCTCGTCGAGCTGCCCGAACCCCTGCGAGCGGAGCTGTTCCACCGAGGGCTTGAGGGTCGGGTCGAGCTCCGCCACGGCCTGGCTCAGACGTCCGACTCCCTTGGCCAACGCGCCTCGCATCGCTCCCAGTTCCCGGCGGATGTCGTCCGGAACGTCTTCCCTGGCCAGGGCGCTCGCCAGCTCGTGATGGGGCCGGGCCAGCTCTGCCGGCTGAAGGTCGAACTTCTCCAGGACCTTCCCCACCTTCCCTTCGATGAGACGGAAGGAGGCCCGGGGGCAGACCATGGGGCGAGGAACTCCGTGAAGTGAAAACAGGGCCTCGGACTGCGCCAGATACGCTGCTTCACCGGGGCCCGCCACATAGGCCAGGGTGGGGAGGACGTGTGCCTCCACCACCGGCCGCAGCAGAACGTTGGGGGAGAGGTCGATCCCGGCGTCGCCCTGTACCAGGTCGTCCAGCGAGACCTTCCGACCCGAGCCGCGGAGGATGAAGCCTTCCGAGCCGTCGTCCAGGAGCCGCTCCCTTCCCTCCGGCCCATCGACGAACACGTTCGTCGCGCCCTCGAGGAGGGGGACCTGCAGCGCGTAGCCCGCCTCGACCAGGCGTCGATTCCGTTGGGCCAGGAGCTCCTGGCTCCGTCGACTGCTGCGCAACTCCTCGAGAAGAAGGGGCCGGCTCAGCCGCCGCAGGCTGGGATCATGCGCCTCGACGAAGAACAGCCCGAAGGGCGCCAGCAGCTGCTTCAGAGATCGCAGGAATCCTTCGGGAAGAGTCGTGCCCGGGGACCACGCCGATTCCAGGGCTGTCCTCAAGGGAGGAGAGAAATCCGTTTCAGGCAGGGCCTCGAGGAGGGCGTGCAGGGGGGTAAGGAGGTCGGCGCCGGCCTCCGTGCCTGGACCGGCGTCCGCCCCGTGCCCCAGGGGAATTCGGTGGAGCGCTGGGGTGGCTCCCTCTCGGGGAGGGAGCTCGACGGTTTTCAGTTCATTGGTCTGGTCCAGGAGATGGAGTTGTCGGGCCTCCTCCCAGTCATGATCCTCCGAAGCCACCCAGAAGACCGGGAGGACGGGTCGGCCCAGCTGATCCTCGAGGCTCCGGGCCAGCTCCACCGCGGTGAGCGCCTTGTAGAGCACGTAGAGGGGGCCGCCGAAGAGGACGGGCTGCTGCCCGGTGGTGACCAGAAACCCGCCCTCGCCCACGAAGCTTCGAAGTCGTGCGTCCCGGTCCGGCCCTCCTCCCTTCAGGAATGCGGCTGCTTCTGCCCGTCCCCCGGTGGCGAACCGATCCTCCTGCTGAGTGGAGAGCGCCCGGTAGGCCTCCAGGTCTTGGGGGTCACCGGGGTAGAAGGAGGTGGCTCCCGGGTCGCCGGCGAGCCAGTTCCGCACGAGGGGGGGGCCGGCCAGGGTACATCGCTCGATCTTCATGGGGTGGCAGGGGCGAAGGGAAAGAAGGAGTCTGATCAGCGGGCCCGGGCGACGATAATCGCCCTGGGAGAGGCGGGGCTCGGGGCTCCTCCCTTGTAGTCTCCGAATCGCTCCGAGGTCTCCAACCCCACCGCGGCCAGGAGGGTCGAGAGCTCGTCGGCGGTGTAGAGGCGCACCCGCTCCACGAAGGTCCGGTCGGGGTCGTCCGGTGGCTCGGTCTCGATTCGGATCCGCTTCTCCACGATCCGACCGCCGGGGAGGACCCGCCGCTCCTGAATCACGCGGCGGCCCTCCACCACATGTTCGTCCCGGGGGATGAGCTGGTCGAGGACCGAGTGGGCGTTCAGAAAGTCGAGAAAGAAGGTACCGCCGGGCCGAAGCACACGGTGGACCTCCCGGGCGACCCTCCGGTCTCCCTCTTCGGAGTCAAAGTATCCGAACGAGGTGAAGAAGGATGTCACGGCGGAGAAACTCGAGGGGTTGAAGGGGAGCCGCCGCATGTCGCCCCGGACCAGTCGCAGATGGGGACGCGTCTGGTGTGCCCTGGAGAGAAGGGAGAGGGAGAGGTCGAGGCCGACGCAGGGAACGCCCCGGGTGGAGAGCACGTCCAGGTGCCGACCCGCCCCGCAGGCCAGGTCCAGGACCGGACCCCGGGCCACCTCCGGACGGCGGGAAAGCAGTAGTTCCACTCCGTCCCGGGCCTCATCCCGGTCCCGGTGGGGATAGAGTCGGAGGTATTCCTCTCCGAACCAACGGCGGAACCACGGGGTGCTCCCCGGGACGCTGGCTGGATCACCTTGATCCGTCATCGGCCACCTCCCTTGTGGTAGGGTTCGTTGCGGAGGATCGTACCCGCTCGATAGAGCTGCTCTGCGAGAACCAGTCGGGCCAACTCATGGGGGAGCGTGACCGGCCCCAGCGAGATCCGCCGGTCGGCCCTGGACAGCAGCGCCTCGTGGAATCCGAACGCGCCTCCCACGATCAGGGTCAGAGGGCGTCCTCCGTGGAGGGCGCGTCGACCCAGGGCGCGAGCCCAGCCTTCGGAACTGAGCCCCTTCCCCTCCCGGGTCAGGATCCAGAGATCTCCGTCGTCGGGGATGCGCTCGCGGATTCGCCCCGCTTCCACGTCCCGGACCCGGTCGGGGTCGGATTTTCGTCCCGGGGCTCCGGCGGGGAGCTCCATGACCTCGAGATTCCAGTACCGGCCTGCCCGCTCCTCGTACTCCCGGACGGCCTGGGCGAGAGGAGGGCGGATCGATCCCAGCACGATGAGGAGGATCTTCATCGGTC
>SKKH01000184.1 GCA_007121555.1 Gemmatimonadota bacterium
CCAGGGGTGCCCTCGGAGGTGAGGACCGGAGTGCCTCCCAGCATCTGGTATCCATCCTCCCACTGGAAACGGTCCTCCTCGTCCTGGTGGAGACGGACTCCGAACTCGAGGTCGTGGGTGAACCGGCCGCCGTCCATTCGGAGCCCCACCAGCGACTGGACCCCCTGGGAAAGGTACGAGCGGTTGTTCGCCCGAACGCGGAAGGCGTCGGCCTCGCTGTCGGAGCCCTTGAGGATTGCCAGCTCCTGTGGGAAGCTCCCGGGCGCGGCCAGGACGTTGGCGATGCTCGTCCCCTGCACGCTCTGGAGCTTGTACCAGTTCCGGTCGAAGCCGTGGCGATAGACGGAGGTGGTGATGTCCAGGTTCCGTCTCGGCTGGAAGAAGTGGCGAAGGTTCAGCTGGGTATGTTCGGTGTCCATCCGGTCCGGCTCGGAGGCCGGGTACCGGAGGAGGGGCGTCGCCGAGAAGTCCTCCTGGGTCAGCCCGAGGTAAGTCTCGTGGGAGAGCTCGTCGTGGTAGCCGACCTTGAGCTCCACTTCCTGGTAGCGAGGGGCCTCCCTATCGGTGTTCAGGCGGAACTTGGCCAGATAGTCCGAGACCCGGAATCCCGTGTCGTTCCCGCTGGGAAGCTCCTTGAACCCATCGGTCCCGATCTGATAGGTCTCGACCATCCACCCGAAATGATCCCCGGAATCACCGGCCCGGAGCTGGGCCTTCATCGAGCGGTCTCCACCCCCCTGGGTGTCCAGACGGAAGGATGGACGGTCCGGGATCGAGGCAGAGACCAGGTTGATCGCTCCTCCGATGGTTCGAGGTCCATACCGGACCTGACTGGAACCCTTGCGCACCTCGATCCCCTCCATGCGGGCAGCCACTGGAAAGTAGTAGGCCGCCGGGGCCGCGTAGGGAGCGGGGGCGATCAGGATCCCGTCCTCCATCAAGGTGACCTTGGAGCTGCGCTCCACACCGGTGCCTCGCATCCCGATGTTGGGGCGGAGGCCGTAGCCATCCTCGTCCTGGATGTTCACGCCGGGGATTCGGCGAAGCATCTCGTGGACGTTGTCGAAGGCGAGCCGTTCGGCGTCCAGATCCTGAAGGCTGAGGAAGTGCGCCGAGCCAGGAATCGCGTTCAGGTTCAGCGGGTCCCCGACCATCCGGGTGCGACGGGCCCGAGCCACGATGGGATCCAGTCCGACCGGCTGGGGCGAAAGGGAGACCTCGACGCTCGTCCGGCCCTCCGGTGCGACCTCGACCTCCACCGACTGGGAAGCGAAGCCCAGTCGTCCCACTGACACGCGCACGGTTCCGACGGGGACCCTACGGAGATAGAAGTACCCTCCGCGATCGGAGCCCACGGTCTGGTCGAGCCCGTCGAGCTGGATGGAAGCGCCGGGCACGGGGGCACCGTCTTCGCTCGAGACGATCCTACCTTCGATCCGTCCCGTATCTCCCTCCCCGGATTGACCCAGAAGGGTCAGGGGCAAGGCAAGGAGGAAGATGAACCCGAGCAGCAGCGGGCCCACGTGCCGAGTGGACACACCTACCGACCGCGAACGACCCGGAGCCGGACGGTGGGAGGTGATCGAGACACATGTATGCGAAGCGGGATCGAGATACGGATGAGTCACGGCGGTTCTTCTGGTTCGGGGACTCGACGCCCCGAGAGCGACGAGTCCGGACATTAGTTGAGAACGATTCTCAAACTCACGGGCAGAATGTATTCCTCTCTCCGGGGCGTGCGCAAGAGGGGAAGGCGTCCTCGGACATTCCCTCGATTCGGATCTGGCCACCGACCCCGCCATCGTCTACCTTGGCCCGCCTACCTGAAAAACCAACGCGACTCCCCGGAACGGAGTATTCCTTGCCATGAAGCGCCTCCTGGCCTGTGCCATCGGCCTGTTCGTCCTGGCCGCCTGCGACCCGACCCAGGACTCGGACACGGGTCTCTGGGACCTCCTGATTCGTGGCGGCACCATCGTGGACGGGACCGGGGCGCCCGGGTTTTCCGGGGATGTGGCAATCCGCGACGCACGCATCGTTCGCGTCGCCCGTGAGGCCTTGCCGGAGGAGGAGGCCGCTCGGGTGATCGATGCCACGGGCCTCGTGGTGGCTCCGGGCTTCGTGGACATCCACGCCCATCTGGACCCCATCCTGGACATCCCCGACGCCGAGAGCCACGTGCGTCAGGGTGTGACCACGGCCCTGGGCAATCCAGACGGAGGTGGTCCGCACCGGATCGCCGCACACCTGGACACACTGCGTACGGTGGGGATGGGGCTGAACGTGGCGTTCCTGGTGGGCCACAACACTGTGCGTCGTGAGGTGATGGGGATGGACGACCGGGGTCCCACGGCCGAGGAGCTCGAGGCCATGGAGTCTCTGATCGAGACCGCCATGGAGGAGGGTGCCTTCGGTATCTCCACGGGTCTCCGCTACACCCCCGGCGTCTACTCCGACGTCGACGAGGTCGTGGCGTTGAGCCGGGTGGCCGCCCGGTATGGAGGCTTCTACACCTCCCACCTCCGGGACGAGGGGATGGAGCTCATCGAGGGGGTCGACGAGGCCATCGAGATCGGTCGACGGGCCGAGATCCCCGTGGTCCTCACCCACCACAAGGTCGTGGGAGCACCGATGTGGGGCGCCAGCGAACGGACCCTGGCCATGATCGACGCGGCCCGGGAGGAAGGCATCGATGTGATGGCGGATCAATACCCCTACACGGCCACCCACACGGGGATCAGCATTCTGGTCCCGCCGTGGGCTTTGGCCGGAGGAAACGAGGAGTTCCTGGAGCGGCTCGAGGATCCCGCCCTCCACGACAGCATCATGAGGGGAATCGAGTGGAACATCGTGAATGATCGGGGCGGAAACGACCTCCGGAGGGTCCAGTTCTCCGGAGTGGAGTGGGATTCGTCCCTCGAGGGGGGCACCCTCCATGACTGGGCTGAAAGGGAAGGCATGGATTCCACGCCTGAGACCGGCGCAAAGCTGGTGATCGAGGCCATGCGACAGGGGGGCGCACGGACCATCTTCCACGCCCTGCACGAGGATGACGTGGAGCGTATCATGCGGCATCCCATGACGGCCATCGCTTCCGACGGTCGTCTGGTTCGGCCGGGAGATGGTCACCCGCACCCACGCTGGTACGGGACCTTCCCCCGGGTGCTCGGCCACTACGTGCGGGAGCGAGGGGTGCTCGACCTGGAGGAGGCCGTTCGCAAGATGACGTCGCTACCGGCGGATCGGGTGGGATTCGAAGAGCGGGGTCGGATCGAGGAGGGGGCCTGGGCCGATCTGGCGCTCTTCGACCCGGACGAGGTCATCGATCGGGCCACCTTCCAGGATCCTCACAACTACCCCGACGGGATCCCCTACGTGATCGTCAACGGGGTCGTGACGGTGGACGGGGGCGAATTCCTGGACCTGCGGCCGGGACGGGTTCTGGGCCGGTAGAGTTCCGCAGCCCCGATTCGCCCCGGGCCGCGTGGACCTTACCTAGAGCGCGCCCTTCTTTCCCACCATGACGGGAAGGGTTCGTGCCATGATCCTGAGGTCTTCCATGGCCGAGCGCCGGCGGATGTACTCGAGGTCGAACGCGACCTTCCGGCACACGTCGTCGAGAGACTGGTCGTAGGCGTGGTTGACCTGGGCCCACCCGGTGATCCCCGGGAGCACCCGCTGTCGCTCCGGATAGGCTTCCACGTCGTCCTGGAGCCGCTGGAAGATCGCCGGCTGCTCCGGGCGGGGGCCGACCACGTTCATGTCTCCGAGAAGCACGTTGAAGAGCTGGGGAAGCTCGTCGAGGCGGTGGCGACGGAGGACCGATCCCACGCGCGTGATCCTCTGGTCATCGGGGCGTGCCCAGACCTCCTCCGCCTCGAACTCCTGGGAGCGAGCGGTCATCGTCCGGAACTTGTACATCGTGAAGATGCGGCCACCCGCGTTCTCCTCTCGCCGACCGATGTCCGGATCCGATGGTCCGCGACGGCCCCCGGACCTTCGTCTGCGGCGACGGTTGTGACCCACCCGCGCCTGCCGGTACAGGATGGGACCGGACGAGGTCAGCTTCACGGCGAGCGCAATCAGGACCATGAGCGGCAGGGAAATCAAAATCCCGAAAACGGCCACGAGGACGTTCAGGCGCCGGACGTTGCGGTCGCTGGCGAGCCTTCCACGGCGATGCGTGGTGGACCCTGTTCCGTTCTCGGACACCGTTCGGATCTCTTCGTCAGCTTGCCCGTAGGCACGCCTGGCCGCAGGACCGATCACACGATCCGCCGTCCGGAGAGGAACTGCAGGACGATCACTATGAGGGCGACGACGAGGAGCAGGTGGATGAGCCCGCCCAGGGCGTACCCACTGACCAGGCCGAGAGCCCAGAGTACGAAGAGAATGACGGCAAGTGTGACCAACATGGTGGATTCCTTGTTGACGAAGGGGATCGTTGTGGAGTGAAGATCGCGGGGGAGACCGCCCGAAAACCATCGCCCTTCAGGATGAAATATGGATCACATGCCGCAGAGGTAGTCTCCTTCGCATGGTCCACCGAAAGGATCAGTTCCTTGCGAGCACCCAGTGCGCATCGGTCACCTGGAACCGACACTCGCTGCGCTCGCTCCTGGCGTCCGTTGATTCGGCGGCGTGTTCGACCACGAGCCATCCCCAGCCGCGAAGGGCGACCCCGATCCTCTCCGGTGCGACGCCGTGGACGCGGAGGAAAGCCCGGATCGACAGGACGCGGCGCAGTCCGAGCCGCAGTCCGCAAGGAGGGACTCCCGGTTGGGCGGCCACGCCGCAGATCACGACCTGCATGGCGGGGTTCGCCCGCAACAGAGTGATCCTGCGGCCCAGGGTGGCTCGTGCCCTGGTGTCCAGCTCCCCTGACTCGTCCTGGAAGTAGATCCAATCCTCCACGAACCCGGACGGTGCCACAGCGGATGTCCGGCGCTGCATGAAGAGGAACCAGTTGAAGAACTGAGAGCTCTTTGCGGCCTCCCAAGCGCGCCAGGCGTCGGGGTCTCCAGGGTCCTGAAGGGATCGTTCTCTCGTGAACGCCATCCGGTTCTTCATATGAGACCTCCCGTCCCGCCACAGAGACACCGGCCTATCTGTCCGATCCCACAAGATCCGTTGAAGCCCAGCGGCAGGAAATCGATCAGGAGGATGAAAAGAGTGGGGCGTCCAGGGGAGGTAGGAGCGGTCGATTCATGACCCGAAGGGATTAATCCCTCCGATTGAACGGCAGGGACTGGACGGGACCGTGAGTCGGATCGGGCTCCCCGACCCCGACCCGCCCGAGACTGCCGAAGGGC
>SKKH01000207.1 GCA_007121555.1 Gemmatimonadota bacterium
CCGGCCTGGGGGTACGAGGATGGGGCCGGGCCCCTCAGATAGGCGGGTGCCTGGCTTCGAAACGCGGATGTCGGACCGGGATGATGTCGGGTGGAAGGACTAAGCCGAGGAGACCGACGCCTCGGCTACGGACGCGTAAAGGAGGGAGATCGCCGGGGTGGCGGAACGGTAGACGCAGGGGACTTAAAATCCCCCGGGCTTTGGCCCATGTGGGTTCGAATCCCACCCCCGGCACTGTAATCGTCCGGCACGGACGGCAATTGGAGGGATGAGGTCACTCATCCCACCCCCGGCGCTGATCGGCGCGGCGTCCTGGGTAACGACAGGTCTGCAAGGGGGTACAGGGACCAGATCGCACTCTTTGCGGTGCGCTTTCTCTCCGCGAGCGGTTCTTGCGGGGTCCCCACCATGAAGGCAGTCTCGATGGAGCACATATCTCTGGATCTGTGGGCTTCCAATCTCCAGGTTCGCCCCACCGACCTTCCTTCCTGGCTGGCCAGTGTAGAGCAGCGGCTTGCGGCCTCGGCGGCGCGGGGTGTCCACATGCTCGTGATGCCGGAATACGCCTGTTCCCAGTGGCTCTCCTTCGCACCCGTCGATCTGCCGCCTGCAGGACAGCTCGGATGGCTCGGGGAAATCGGCAGCGCAGCGCTCGAGTCCATGGCTGCGCTCTCCGCGCACTACGGCGTCTGCCTCCTTCCGGGGACGATCCCGGAACCCGTCGGTGAAGGCGAGGGTGGGCCGACTCACGCCAACCGGGCCTGGCTGTTGACCCCCCAGGGAGATCGGTTTCACCAGGACAAGCTCAGCCTGACGCCCCTGGAGGAGCAATCCGCAGGCGGCGTGACGGTTCGGGGAGACCGGGTGAACGTGATCAAATGGGGCGGCCTGAGGATCGTGATCGCGATCTGTCTCGACGTGGAGTACACCGCGCTCTGGGCCCGACTGGGGAAGCTTGATCTGGACCTGGTCCTGGTTCCCGCGAAGACCGACATGATCTCGGGTCTCAACCGGGTGTTCGGCTCCGCACGCGCCCGTGCCATAGAGCTTCAGACGGCCGTCTGCGCAGTGGGCGCGGTGGGCGAGCCGCTCGGCCACCCTCTGACGGACACCGGTGTTGGAGGGGCTACGGCCTTTCTGCCGTGTGACATCTCGGTCGGGATTGACGGTGTGTTCGCAGCCCTTCTGCCACAACCCGCCGCAGCGATGACGGATCCGGTGCTGGCCGTGCAGAATCTGCCGGTCGGTCAGTGCCGCCGGATCAGGAATGGCGCCGCGGAAGCAGAGGTCTGTCCGGCTGCCTGGGACGCGGACCACCTGCTGATCCAGGACGTTTGACACCCACAAAGGTCAGGCGGTCCCTTCCCGATCAGCCTTCTGGACTTCGGTCGGGTCGGCGAGGCCAGCTCCTCGATGCGGCATGCGGGTTGCTTGACTTCGTTCGCGACGGGCACGTGAACTCCGCCGAGCACGGTCGACGACGAACGCCGCTATGGCACACAGCCGCCCCCGACTCCTCACGAGGCACACCGCATGAAGGCACGGCTGAGCACCTTTCTGGACCGAATCCGCTCCAGTTACTGGTTTCTCCCTGCGCTCATGTCGGTGATGGCGGTTGTGCTGTCGAGCCTCATGCTGTTTCTGGACCGGCGCTATGCAGACCGGATTCCTACCGATGCATGGTGGCTCTATGGTGGCGGTGACGAGGGCGCACGCGTCTTGCTCTCGGCCATCGTGACCTCGATGATCTCGGTGACCAGCGTGGTCTTCTCGATCACCATCGTCGCGCTGACCCTGGCGGCCGGGCAGTTCGGCTCGCGCGTGCTCCGCAACTTCATGCGCGACCGAGGCAACCAGTTTACGCTTGGGACCTTCATCGCCACGTTCGTCTACGCCATGCTGGTGCTGCGTTCGGTCCGAGGCCTGGACGACGCGGAGTTCGTTCCCCCCCTCGCCATGTCCATGGGCATCCTTCTCGTCTTCGTGAGCGTGGGGGTCCTGATCTACTTCATCCACCACGTGGCAAGTTCGATCCAGGCGGACAGCGTCGTACGTTCCATCGCACTGGAGACCGAGGATGCCATCGAACGGCTCTTTCCCGGTGCCATCGGGAAGGAGAACCCGGAGGGCGACGGTCTTCGGGCCGAGGAGCCGGAGGCGGCCTCGCTTCCCAAGCGCTTCGACTCCGAGGCGAAGATGGTGCGCGCTCCGAGAGGCGATCAGCTACGGATCATCGACCAGGACGGGCTAATGGACCTGGCGGTGGAGCACGACCTGATCGTCCGGTTGCGGGCAAGGCCCGGCGACTTCGTGGTACACGACGGCATCGTCGCGCAGGTCTGGAAGGAGGGCGACCTGGACCCGGGAGTCCTGGACGACGTTCGTGATGTCTTCGTGCTCGGGCAATGAAGGTCCCTACAGCAGGATGCGGAGTTCGGTATCCTCCAGCTCGTGGAGGTGGCCGTGCGGGCGCTCTCCTCCGGCATCAACGACCCCTTTACTGCCATGAACTGTGTGGACCGGATCTCGTCGCTGCTCTGCCGCCTCTCGGGCCGGGTCTTTCCGGGCGCTCATCGCTACGATAACGATGGCCAGCTCCGGATCGTGGCCGATACGTCGTCCTTCGCCGGATTCGTCGACTCCGGGTTCACCCAGATCCGGCAGAACGCCGGAGGCTCGCTGGCGGTCCTGATCCGTATGCTCGAGGCGTTGGAAAGCATCGGCGCCCAGGTCAGTAGCAACGATCAGCGACAGGTACTCGAGAAGCATGCCGCCCTCGTGCTGCGGGCCGGGCTCGCCGTCGACCCCTCGGGACCCGACCGTGTGGACCTCGAGGGCGCTCACACATCGGCGCTGCGTGTCATTCGCTCGGGGTGGGCGTACTGACTCCGTCGGCCTCACGGCGAGCACTCCTCGCCTCCGGCGTCCCCTCGGGCAGTGCAGTGCTGGCTTACAGAGGGCGACGATTCGTGGCCAGATCCGCCCTGCGGACCCTTCGGCCGCAGGGCGAAGGCGTCCGCCGGGGTCAGTTGCGGTCGGCCCTATCGTGACCGAGTTCCTTCACGATCTTGTTGTACAGCCCGAGAATGAGCAGCGTGGGGGCCCACTGGCCCACGAACTGGGAATCCCGGTCACGGTCGAGCAGCCGGAGCGTCAAAGAACCTGCGATGGCGGCTCCGGCTCCCCAGAGAAAGAGATCCGACGGCAGCTTCGCCGTCTGCTCCTCGATTGCTCGGGCAACGGGGCCTTCCTTGTGTTTCTTGGTAGAAGAAGCCATGGCGTGTCTCCTGTTGTTTCAGTTGAATTCGTTGCCTGATCCGGAAAGATCCGGGGGCATTGGACTTATAGGGCAGCATCCGTGCCATCCGGCAGCCCGGTTCCCCGGCGCGCCGGAAAGACGCGCATTCCGGCCCGGGGAGGCCCCTCCCGGCCCCGCGCCGGAAAGGCTGCCGTGCAGGCAGCCGCTGCACGGGTGCCGGCAATCCCTACAAGCAGGAGCCAACAGGACCACCGCGTTCGCACCGGGGAAGCAGGCGCATCAGCTGATGATGAAGAGACCGCCGATTTCAAGAACCCTGGAGCGTCCAGGGGCTCATCCCACGCCTTCGTGACGCCCAGGGGACCCACGCTGGTGACGACGGTCACGTCGATTCCGGCGTGGGTGGTGTTGCCTTCTCCAGCGTAGAGCGGCGAGATGGCAGGCACGTCGGTCTCGTCGAACTGGATCCAGCAGGACTGGCCCCGGAGCGCTCGGACCTCGGATGCATGGCTCCTCATCGGAAGCCCCATGTCTCCATGCCTACAATCAGGTCACAGCATTTGCCGAGGCGGTCTTCTCGAACCTTCCGGGTGCTGCGACTCAGACCACGACCCACCGGTGCCCCGGGACCAGGGTCGGTGCTCTGGGGTTAGCAACTGACGTTGCCGGCCCTCCATCCCCCCCAACCATCTGTGTGGAGCCGGTCCCATGTCAGCCCCCCGCATCCCGAGCAGGATTCCCCGATCGGAAGGTCGGATGCGCCCCGGCCGCGTCCGTGGCCGGCGACCCCCTGCCGGGCGACGAAGCGGAGGCCGCGGCGCCCGAGGGGCGGTCCGGAGCGCACGACGAAGCCTTCGCGGCACCCGGCAGGCCAGTATCGTGGCCGTGGCCATCACCGGGCTCCTGCTACTCTCGCTTGGGCTCGACGACGTGGAGGCCATCGAGACGGCGCCGGTGATTGGGCAGACGCAGGTAGAGGAGCCCCGCCCTCAGCAGGATCAGGTGGAGGCACCCCCACCCCTCGACCCTGGCGAGATGGTCGAAGAGGTGCTGGGGGAGGCGCGCCTGGCCGCGCTCTCGCTGTGGTACGCCTTCGTCCGGAACCTTCCGCGGTACATCGTGGCCGGGCTCGTTCTACTGCTTGCCGGGCTTCTGACACGGGCGCTTCGTCCGCTACTCCGGCGGGCTCTTGGGCAATGGGAACGCGCGCAGGCCTTCACGGCGCTTTCGGGCGTGATCATCTGGCTGTTGGCCCTGGGCATCGCGGTGAGCATCCTCGTAGGTGACGTGCGGGCCCTCGTGGGTTCTCTGGGCCTCATCGGGCTCGCGCTCTCGTGGGCACTCCAGACTCCGATCGAGAGCTTTACGGGCTGGCTCATGAACGGGATGCGGGGCTACTACCGGGTCGGGGACCGGGTGGCGGTGGGGGAGGTGATGGGCGACGTCTTCCGCATCGACTTTTTCACTACCACGGTGTGGGAGATTGGCGGCCCGGGACGCCAGGGGGCATTCGTGAACGCAGAGCAGCCGACCGGGCGCATGATCACCTTCCCGAATAACGAGGTCCTGACGGGGAGCATCGTGAACTTCACCCGCGACTTTCCTTTCGTGTGGGACGAATTGACGATAGCGGTCGGGAATGAGTCGGACCTGGGTCATGCGATGGAGGTGCTGCACGGCATCGCCGAGGAAATCCTGGGGGAAGGGATGGCGGAACCGGCCGCGGCCTATGAGAAGATCCTCCGCGAGCGTCGCTTGGAGAGTTCAATCCCCCGGGGGCCGCGGGTCTTCGTTTCCCTGGCGGATTCCTGGATCGATCTGAGCGTCCGGTATCTCGTCAATGCCCGCGAACGGAGGATCTGGAAATCGCACCTGGCCAAGGCGGCCATGGAGGCCTTCAACGACCCTGCTCAGGAGGGGCGGATCAAGCCAGCTTACCCCCGCCGCCAGGTAATGGTCATGGAAGCGGGTGGCCGGTCTCGGGAGGCGTCCGAGCGTCCCTGAGGGGCGGCGCCGATGGCGAAGCCCCCGCTGC
>SKKH01000030.1 GCA_007121555.1 Gemmatimonadota bacterium
GAGGACGGCGCTGAGTTCGCTTTTTCTTCCACGGCTTCCACTCCGGCCGGCTCAAGACCCTTCCGGCTCCGCGTGGACGTCATTCAGAGTCCAGTCGTAGTCGAAGAAATCCACCTGGACGTCGTCTCTCAGCACCGCCTCCCGCTCGTCGCCGGAGAGGTAGGGAGCGAAGAATTCGGGAATCCCCTCCTCACCGCCGAAATCCTCGGAGAACCAGTCCAGCACCCGATTCACCCTGAGGGTGGGCGGATTTCCGTCCTCGATGCGAAAGTGGCGGGACATCGCCATGAGCCGCTCCACCTGGTCATCGAGCTGTTCCTCCAGGCGATCGCCCACGTAGGCCTCTTCCCGAAGCTGTGGGCAGTCGTACGCGGCGCAGTTCACGGCGAAGTGGATCCTGGGCTCTTCGAAGACGGGACGGATGATCTCATGCTCGATCTCGTCCAGGGAACGCTCCTCTCCGGCCACGGTGCAGAACTCGCCGTCGAAGACGTCGCGAATCCACCAGACCGAGTTGTCCGGACGGCTCGTGGCCATGTTGCGGACCCTCTGGGAGAACCCCACGCCGCCCCGTTCAATGGGGTAGTGGTCCGCCACGAGCTGGAGCATGCACGCGTTGTAGGCGTTGAGCCAGAACGCCAGCTGGTCGTTGGTGGGCGCCGACTCCAATTGTGACATCGAAGTCCGCCCCAGGGCGTCCACGTAGCCGTCCAGTCGATCCCTTTGCTGCATCAGGACCTGGTAGTCCACCAGGGGTGTCTCCACGATCTCTTCCAGGAGTTCGGTGAAGGCCCCATGGTCCGGCAGGCTCTGGGCCTGCCCGGGCCAGGCTGTCAGGAGGAGCAGGGGGACGAGAGCTGCCAGGAATCGAAGACTATGGTCGCGGAGCATGGAACTACGGCTCTCCTGGGTGAAGGTGCATGAGCTGCGGGTCGACCCGTTCACTCCAATAGAATCGTTCAGCGGCGCTCCAGGTTCCTGGCGGACCGGTCGGTTCAAGCGTCCTGTGACTAACGTCAGGCCCGGATGGGCACCGTTCGGACCGCGGCGTCCTCGTCAATGAGGATGAGGCTCCCCGGCTCCACCGACACCCACCCCGGGTCGTCGCTCAGCGGCTCCGAGCTCACCAGGACGGCGCCCACCCCGGGGGCCCCTTCGAGCATCACGCACTTCCCGTCCCTGCACTCGTATCCACCACCCTGGTTCAGGAATAGGGTCTGGCTCCGGTGGGGAGCGTCGGTGGTGAAGCGAGAGACCAGGGTCTGGGTTCCGTCGGTGAGTACTACGTTCAGGTGGACGTGCGGATCGGGCGCCTGAGCCTCTCGCAGCTCCAGGATGGTGTCCAGGGACCTCCGAAAGGCGTCGGCCATCCAGATTCCCCGATCTTCGGTCCCCTCGCTCCGGAGCAGTTCGTCCTGCAGGAGCGCGAAGAAGTGCTCCGAATCGGTGGATCCCAGGACTCCGCCGAACGCATCCTCGCTCAGTCGATCCAGAATGGCCCGCCGGAGCTGCCGGAAGCCTCCGATGTCCCCGTTGTGCATGAAGAGAAAGGGACCTGCCCGGAAGGGATGGCTGTTCGTTTCGCTCACGATGGAGCCCGGGCTGGCGGCCCGAACGTGGGCCAGGATCCGAGGACTGCGCACCACCCGTGCCAGCTCCTCCAGGTTCCGGTTGCTCCACGCCGGAGTGATGGACCGGAACCGTCCCAAGTCCCGTCGAGGTTCACCGTTTCCTTGCCGGGTTCCTTCTCCCGGTTGGTACCAGCCCACTCCAAAGCCGTCCCCGTTCAGGGGCTCCTCGCGCATGTGGGCGTGCACGCTCTGGTGGATGAGGGAGTGCTCCGGCTCAGTGAGCAGGGAGCTGAGGTAGATGGGGGGACCCTGATAGTAGACGAAACGGCACATGGCGATGCACTTCCTGGGTTTCGCGCGACGTGATCTCGGGGGCCTGCGAGCCTTCCCTGCATCCGCAACAAAGGTCCGCGTGGGAAGGGGACCCGCCAGGGAGCGAGCGGCTCATGGAGTCTCGCCACGATGCCCGGGAATCCGGAGGTAGCGGATGAGACCCCGAAGAAGGCTGTTGAAGAACTGGAGCGGGAGAAGGGTTGCTGGCGCAAGGGCAGCGGACCCCGTGAGATCGGATCCGTGGGAAGGCTGCGGGCCCCCCTGGAGGGTGGCGCCGCAGGTTGGCTTGCAGGGGAACCCTGCCCTCCGTACGCTCAGCTGGAGAAGCGCCCTCACGGGAGATCGCCGCTACGGTGGGTACTTCCTGGGTCCTTCACCCCCGATCCGACTGGAGTCAATCGTGGACGCGAACGATGCCCGAGCGGAGTTTCTCGATCAGGTCGAGCGGGATCTACAGGCCGCGACCGCTGCGGCGGACGCATGCTTCTCCAAGCTGAACGCCCTCCGCTTCGCGCTCCGTACGGAGCCCTCCGATCTGGAGACGCACCGGGAGGAGTACCGGGAGATTCTCCGGCAGTACTCGCGCTACCTGCCTGGGCCGTAAGCGGGACCGCGAGCCAGGACACGGGAAGAGCTGCCGCAGGCCCGGGGGCGGAATCCCCCCCCCCGGGCCTGTGCTCTTCCGGTCAGAAGATCTGGCCCCGGATCTCGCCCGGAGGAAACTGGGAGGTGTGGATGTTTACATAGGTGGCTCCGGCCCGGATCTCGGCTACCAGGTCCTCCACCGTGGCCCCTGCGAGGGGTCCGACAAGGTTCTCCGCTGTGATGATCCCGGTGGCCAGCGTTCCCTGGCTCCGGCCCGGGATGAGCTGGGCCGGGGGCCCAGCGGGGTAGAGCCAGGCCACCACCGGTCCGTTCGCCCCGGCCGGCGCCCGGTGGATGTGCGCCTGAGTGACGTTCTGGATGTTGGCCACGTTCAGGCGGTAGCTCAACTCCGTCCCGTCGTGGTTGAGCTGAAAGACGGCCTGTCCCTGGGCCCGGGAATCGTTGGATGGGACCTCCTCGCCACCCGTCGTGTGCGTGCGGAAGTTCCGGGGAACGTGGTCGGCCGCGTGGGAGTGTTCGGCCGTCACCGGAGCCAGAAGCAGCTCCGGCTCCATCGGGGTGGTACCGTCCGTGCCGGTGCAGCCGGCCGCCACTAGGGCGGTCACCGCTGCGCAGAGGACTCTGCGATACATGGTGCCTCCTGGGGAGGTTGGGAAATGGACCGCCGGAGGAGAGGCCCAGGCGCGCGGGGCCACGTTGACCGGGATTCCCACCATACAACCGGGCTCTCGCCCCGAACAGCATTTCCTGACACACCTGAGGGACCCGGCATGAGTGGGCCTCTCCGGGAGATCACGGGCTGGAGTTCACCGCCCGTCTGCGGCGCGGGTCCGCACCCGTTCCTCCCGCTCGCGGAGCTCAGGGGTGAACGCCTCGCCGAAGTCGTCCACTTCGAAGAGCGGTCGGATCTCCAGTTGGCCCTTCCCGCCGGTTGGGTTGGGGCACTTTTTCGCCCAGGAGATCGCATCGTTGAGCGATTCCACCTGCCAAATCCAGTATCCTGCCACCAGCTCCTTCGTCTCTGCGAAGGGGCCGTCTGAGACCATGCGTGCCTCTCCGTCAAAGTGCACACGGGCCCCGTGAGAACTCGAACGGAGACCCTCCCCTGCGAGGAGGACGCCCGCCTCGACAAGTGCCTCGTTGTAGGCAGTCATCGCTTCGATGAGCTCCTGGCTCGGCATCTGGCCGGCTTCCGTGTCCGAATCCGCCTTCACGAAGACCATCACCTTCATCGATCCACCTCCAGTGCGGGAAACGTCAACAGACCCGCCCTCGTTGCGGGCCCTCGACCCTGGGACGAACACGCTCTCCGGAAATCGACACGTGCACCTCAGTACCCCCGCCAGCCGGGCCCACGGAGCGCGCGGCCGGGTGTGGCATCCGTGTGCACACCGTCCCGGAGCACGGGCACGCCGTTGACGAGGACGTGGTGCACGCCGACTGACAGCTGGTGAGGCTCCTCGAAGGTCGCGCGGTCGTCGATGGTGGCGGGGTCGAAGATCACGATGTCGGCGAACATGCCCTCCTTGAGCAGTCCCCGGTCCTGGATGTGGAGGCGTGCGGTCACCGCCGAGGTCATCTTCCGGACGGCGTCCTCCAGGGTGATGACCCCCTCGTCTCGCACGTAGCGGCCCAGGATACGGGGGAAGGTGCCGTAGGCCCGGGGGTGCACGAGCGACGTCGCGGTCTCGGGATTCGCGCCTCCGGCGTCCGTCCCGATCTTGATCCACGGCTGCTGGAGGTTCAGCCGGACGTTGTCTTCGTCCATGAGGTAGTAGATCGTACCGACCCGCTGGCCCTCGGAAAGCACCAGATCGAACGCGGTTTCGATCCAGTCGCTGCCGCGTGCCTCCGCGATCTCCGAAAGGCGCATCCCGATGAAGCGTTGGTTCTCCTCGCGGTCCAGGCCGAGGATCAGAACGCCTTCGGGGGTCGACAGTCCGCACAGGTTCTCCCACTCCACGTCGTCGCGCTCCATCTCCGCCCGCATTCGGGCCCGGGTGTCCGGGTCCGCCAGGTTGTCGAACAGACGGTTGTCCTCGGAGGCCCAGGGCGGGAAGCACGCCGTGAGGCCCGTTCCACCGGCGACGTAGGGATAGATGTTCGCCTGCACGTCCACTCCTGCCGTCCGGGCCGAATCGATCATGGCGATGCCGGCTTCGGCCTTGTCCCAGTTCCGGGCCCCTGCCGGCTTCAGGTGGTAGATCTCGACGGCGACACCGGCCTCGGACCCGATCCGGATGGCCTCGTCGAGGGCCTCCAGGTACTGGTCGGCCTCGGACCGCTTGTGGGTGATGTAGACACCGCCATAGGGCGCCATCGCCCGTGACGCTTCGATGAGCTCCGTGGTGGACGCAAAGGTGGCCGGCGGGTAGATGAGTGCCGTCGCGATTCCGAAGGCCCCGCCTTCCATGGCCCAGCGCACCACCGTCCGCATGCTGTCGAGCTCCGCCGGAGAGGCCGGCCCCTGCGACGCGCCCTTTGCATAGGTGCGCACATTGGTGCCGCCCAGAAACGAGCCGACATTCACCGACGCACCATTCGCCTCCATGTCGGTGAGCCAGTTGTCGAAGCCGTACGGGCCACCGTACCGCGCGATGAGTTCGCGCTGTTCAGCGGTGATCTCCTCGCCGCCGAAGCTTCGCTCATTGACGATCGCGTTGGTCGTGCCCTCGCCCATGATCTCCGTCGTGATCCCCTGCGTCACCTTGCTGATGACCCGGCCGTCGCCGCC
>SKKH01000265.1 GCA_007121555.1 Gemmatimonadota bacterium
AGCACTTCCCCGACATGCCCACCACGACCATCGGGACCAACGACGAGCTGGTGGGGATGGTCGCCTCCGGCGACGGCTACTTCGGGTACATCGACGTCTACAACTACTGGCGGGCGGTGGAGCAGGGAGCTCCCCTGCGGCGCCATCCTGTGGGCGACGATGCGTCGGAGCAGTTCGGGGTGATCATGCCCCTGAATTCCGACTGGGCGCCGGTCATGGAGGCGTTCTTCGAGCGGGACGGCGGACTGACTGGGAGCGAGTGGTACCGGTCCCTCATGGTCGAGCACCTCGGCCAGGAGCTGGCCGAACTTCTTCAGGGAGACTGATCACGATGCACGAACCCACCTCTCCACTTCTGCGTTCCGCTCTCGGCGGGCTGACGGCTGCGGCCCTTCTTTCCCTGCTCCCCCTCCCGGTCGCCGGACAGGACACTCCCTACTTCCCGGCGGCGGGAGAATGGGAAACCATGGAGCCGGCTCAGGTGGGCATGGACGCGAGCCTCCTGGAGGCGGCCCAGCAGATCCACCTGGACCACCAGAACATGGCCCCCCGGGATCTGGCCCTGGCCCATCAGCGAAGCTTCGCCCGGGAGCCCTTCGGCGAACAGGTGGGGCCCTTCAAGGTGCGGGGTGAACCCACCGGCGTGGTCATCCGGAACGGCTACATCGTGGCCGAATGGGGAGAGCCCGAACGGGTAGACAATACCTTCAGCGTGACGAAGAGCTTCGTCACGTCCACGGTGGGGCTCGCCTGGGACCGAGGCCTCATCCCCGACATTCACGAACCGGTGGCCCGACTCATGGGACCCATCGAGGTGGACCGGCCCGAGTGCGTGGCGCCCCGTCCTCCGCAGGGGGATTTCCCCACTGTCCCGGCACCCTTCGAGCCGTTCAGCGGGGACCACGCCTCGCGGATCACCTGGGACCACCTCCTCCGCCAGACATCGGACTGGGAGGGGATGCTCTGGTGCAAGCCCGACTGGGCCGACCGACCGGACCAGGACCCCGACACCTGGACCACACGGGAGCGCCATGAGCCCGGAACGGTCTACGAATACAACGACGTCCGGGTGAACCTCCTGGCGCTGGCCTCTCTGAACGTCTGGCGGGAACCCCTTCCCCAGCTCCTCCGACGGGAGATCATGGATCCCATCGGTGCCTCGCCCACCTGGCGCTGGACAGGGTACGAGAACTCCTGGATCCACCTGGACGGAGCACGGGTCCAGTCGGTGAGCGGAGGGGCCCACTGGGGGGGAGGGATGTTCATCCACGCTCGGGACATGGCCCGGTTCGGCCTCCTCCACCTGCATGACGGACGGTGGGAAGGCGAGCAGATCCTCTCCGAAGAGTGGCTCCAGATGGCCCGGACCCCCGGCGAGGCGAACCGGCGATACGGGTTCATGAACTACTTCCTGAACACCGACGGCGAGGACCTTTCCAGCGCTCCCGAGACAGCCCACCGCCACGTGGGTGCGGGCAGCAACATCATCTACGTGGATCCCGAGCACGACCTCGTCGTGGTCGTTCGGTGGATCCAGGGCGGCGCACTGGATGACTTCATCGGGGCGGTCATCGACGCCATCGTGGAGTAGTCGGGAGCCGCACGATGGCCACGGGCTGGAGGGTCAGGCGATCAGGGGTTCGTTGGAAGGGGTCCCTCGGAGTCGTGGTTCTCGGAGCGGCACTCCTGGGCTTGGGCCTTCCAGCGTTCGGCGCGGACTCGCCTGAGCGCGCCCGGACCCACTTCTCCTGCGACGAACTCGAGGGGAGCCATGCGGAGGTGGGGCAGCCCTCGCCCGACGACCGGTGCATCCGGCTCTACGGTTCGGCCACCGTGCCCGGGGCCCGGGGGTGGGCCCGGATGCTCCCGGCGCCCACTCCCTTCGGGATGGCGGTGGACCGGGAGGGAGTCCACCTCTTCCGTTTCGAAATCGAGGCCAAGGGGCTTCCAGACCCTTCGGAGCTGGGGCCCTACGAGCGATACGTGGCCTGGCTCACCCCGCCGACGCTGAGCTCCATGACCCAGCTCGGGACGTTGGAGGGGTGGGGGGACGGCTCCAGGAGCCTCCTGGGGGTAGGGGGATTCAACACATTCCTCCTCCTGATCTCGGCCGAAGGGCCGGGAGAGCTGACGGAACGCCAGGGGCCGCTGGTCCTTCGGGGGAGCTCGCCCTCCATGGTCCTCAGGCCTCACGACCTCCCCGTGATCCTGGCGGAGATGACGCCCGGGGGGCGAGCGTTCATGGAGGGACGTGAGGCCGGCCACGACGCCCATCGCCATGAGCCCCACGGGGCCCATGGGGTGGACCCCGAAGCCCTTCCCCGCGACGAGGCCCTCGCCTGGCGCCCCCCGGCCATGCACCCGGAAGTCTCCATGCCGCACCAGATCATGGCGCTCCGGCCCTCTGTCTCTCCCTTTCTCCCGGTGGAGGAGGGGGACGGGGTTCCCACGGCCCGGGCCCCGAGTCCGGTCCACCTGGCGGATGGGGACACCCTGATCCTCGAAGCGGGCCCGGTGATCCGCAGGGTCGGCTCGCTGGAGATCCCGGGCTACGGCTTCAACGGACAGAGCCCCGGCCCCCGGATCGAGGCCGCCGAAGGGAGCCGGGTCCACGTCCTCTTCCGGAACCGGACCCCGCTGCCCTCTGCGGTCCACTGGCATGGGCTTCGCCTCGACTGGCCCTTCGACGGAGTGCCGGGGGTGACCCAGGACCCTGTGGCCTCCGGCGAGGACTTCCACTACGAGCTCGCCCTCCCCGACGAGGGGACCTTCTGGTATCACCCCCACCTTCGCGAAGACGTGATGCAGGACCTGGGGCTCGCCGGCAACATCCGGGTGCACCCTGCGGATGGGAACCACTACGACCCGGTGGACCACGAGGAGTACCTCGTCCTGGACGACCACCTCATCGGGCCCGAGGGGCCGGTGCCCTACGGGCTCCAGTCCCCGATCCACGCCCTGATGGGGCGGTTCGGAAACAGGATCCTTGTGAATGGCACCGAGCGTTGGGAGGTGGATGCACGGCCCGGGCAGACCCTCCGCCTCCACCTCACCAACGCCGCCGCGGTCCGACCCTTCAACCTCTCGGTTCCGGGGCGTTCACTGAAGCTCCAGGGATCCGACGTGGGTGCGCTCCCCGAGACGGTCGAGGTGGAGAACGTGGTGGTGGCTCCGGCGGAGCGCTGGGTGGTGGACCTGCACCTTCCGGAGCCAGGCCGCTACGTGATCGAGAACCGGGTCCAGGGACTGGATCACATGGGGGGGAGATTCTTCTCGCGGGTGGATACGGTGGGGGTGCTCAGGGTCGAGGGAGAAGTGGTCGCCGAGGCCGCAGACCGCCAGGCTGCGATGGAGCGGCCGACCCGCCGCGAGGGGGCGCTGAGGGAGGTGTCCGAGCTTCAGGCCGCTCACCTGGAACGGGACCCGGACCGGACCCTCATCCTCGATCTCCGGGTGGGAGATCTCCCCTTTCCCCTGGATCCGCTCCTCTCCTGGGAATCCACCTTCCGTCCCCCGGTGGAGTGGGAGGGCGCCATGCCGGACATGGACTGGCTCGTCAGCGGAGATCAGGTGGACTGGATCCTTCGGGATGTGGAAACGGGCCGGGAGAACATGGAGATCGACTGGCGCTTCGAAGTGGGCGACCGGGTGAAGCTCCGGCTCGTGAATCGTCGGGACACCCTCCACCCCATGCACCATCCGATCCACCTCCATGGCCAACGGTTCCTGGTCCTCTCGGTGGACGGGGTTCCGGTGGAGCACCCCTCGTGGAAGGACACGGTCCTGGTGCCGGTGGGCTCCGTGGTGGACCTGGTGGTGGAGATGGACAACCCGGGGCCCTGGATGCTCCACTGCCACATCTCGGAGCACCTGGAGTCGGGGATGATGGCGGTGATCCAGGTAGGGAACGCCGGTCCGGAGTGAGGCCGCCTTGCGGCGAACACGATCCCCTCCAGGGAGCTGCGGCGCCGACGGCGCCCCTCCGCCCCTTCGCCCCTTCGAACTCTGGCGCCGGGACCCCTTCCGAACTACTCATATCTGTTCGAGTCTCCGTTCACGCCGGGTCGTGAATGTCGGCGAGACTCCGACTCACCACATCGGGCTCCCCGTGGCCCAGACACCCCTGCAGTCCCGAGGAACCTCCCATGACACGCTTCACCCCCCTGATCCTTGCGGCCGCCCTGGTCTTCGTTCTCCCACTTGGCCTTGAAGGGCAGCGAGCCCAGGAGCTTGGCGACGCGGTTCGCGAGTACGTGACAACGGACGCTCCAGTGATCGCGCTGCAGGGCGTCACCGTAGTCGACGGCACCGGGGCCGATCCGGCCCCTGGACAGACCGTCCTGATCCGGGACGGTCGGATCGCCGCGGTGGGTCCGGCCGACGAGGTCGACGTGCCGGCCGACGCAGAGCTCCACGAACTCGACGGGCACACCGTGATCCCGGGGCTCATCGGGATGCACAACCACACCTTCTACACGACGGCGGGACGGAGCGTCCAGCTGAACTACTCGGCCCCCCGGCTCTATCTGGGGAGCGGGGTCACGACGATCCGCACCACCGGGGCGGCCTCGCCCTACAGTGAGATCAACATGATGCGCGAGATCGACGCGGGGCAGACCCCCGGGCCGCGCATGCACATCACAGGGCCCTACATCACGGGCCCGGGGGCGGGGGGGCACATGCACGTGGTGGACTCGGCCGAGCAGGCCCGGCGGGTCGTGGGCTACTGGGCGGACGAGGGTGCCACGTGGTTCAAGGCGTACACCCGGATCTCGAACGAGGCCCTGGGCGCAGCGATCCAGGAGGCCCACAGCCGGGGACTCAAGTTCACCGGACACCTCTGCTCCGTCTCGTACCGGGAGGCCGTGGCGCTTGGGATCGACAACCTGGAGCACGGCATGTTCACGAACTCGGACTGGTCTCCCGGGCGGGGTCCCGACGAGTGCCCGTCGAACCTCAGGGCGGACCTGGCCCAGGTGGACATCGAATCCGAAGAGGTCCAGGCCACGATCCGGGACATGGTGGAGAACGAGGTGGGGATGACCTCGACCCTGGCGGTCTACGAGCTCTCCTTCCCAGGGCGACCGCCTCTGGAACCGCGCTTCGAGGAGATCCTGGCCCCCGAGGCCTTCCGGGAGTATATGGCCACCCGCCAGCGGATCGAGGAGAACGCCGACGAGTCGATCATGCCCGAGGTCTTCCGGAAGGCCCAGGAGTTCGAGCTCGCCTTCGTGCGCGCCGGCGGGCTCCTGGCCGCAGGGGTGGATCCCACCGGGAACGGAGGCGCCCTCCCTGGATTCGGGGATCAGCGCAACCACGAACTCCTCATCGAAGCCGGATTCACCCCTGTGGAGTCGATCCAGATCCTGACCCTCAACGGAGCTCGGATCCTGGGGAACGAGGACGAGCTGGGGTCGGTGGAGGCCGGCAAGCTCGCCGACCTGGTCGTGATCGCCGGTGACCCTGTGGATCGGCCCGAGGAGATCCGGAACGTGGTCACGGTCTTCAAAGACGGGATCGGGTACGACGCCGAAGCCCTGGTCCAGGCCACCCGGGGGATCATGGGAGTGCGCTGAGGGAGGAGGGAGCCGGAGGTGAGGGAGCCGTTGCGCCTCCCTCCTGAATGACGCAGCGGGCCCGGGGACTGCCCCCGGGCCCGCTCTTCTACATCCCTCTCCACCCCGTCACCCGGAGCGGAGAACCCACACCGCCCGCGACGAGATCCTCGCCCGCGAAGGGGTCAGTTGTCGTTCTCTTCCTCTTCTTCCATGGCCAGGGGCTCGCGGGGCTGGAGCTGGATCGTCCACATCCCGCTGTTCCAGTCCGAGAAGAAGACCTCGCCCTTGAAGGGCATGGCGCTCCAGACCATGGGAGCGTTGGCGATGTAGCCCGCGGGATCTGCGGGCTTGTAGACCGCGATCTCGCGGCCCTGTGTGGCCAGGTTGCCCATGAGGTCGCCGGACACGTCCACCACCCGGACCCCACCCTCGTAGTAGGCCTGGTAGAGGACGTCGTCCTCGACCCAGATGTTGTGGGTCCCGTACTCGGGCACCTTGTACCGGGCGATCTTCTTAGGATTGTCCATGTCCGTGAAGTCGAGAATGTGGGTGTAGCCGGCGGTGTTCGAGGGACGGCCCCCTTCCCCGGTCTCCGGGTCGTAGGGCTCCCGGCTCAGCCCACCTTCGAGGGCCATGCCCCGTCGACTCATGATCTCGTCGCCTGCGAAGACGAGGAGCCGGCCGGTGGACTCCTGGTAGTAGGGGTAGACCGCATGGGTCCGTCCCCCGGGTGTGGTGAGCTGGGAGACGAAGACCGGGTTCTCCGGCGTCCCTCCCCACTGGCCGTTGCCCACGTCGTAGATCAGGACTCCGCAGGCCCACTGGGCCGAGTAGGCCAGCCCGTCTTCTACCCAGACGTCGTGGATCCGGCAGTTCTCGTGCTGGACTTCACCCACCGTCCGGGGGTTGTAGATGTCCGAGACGTCGATGATGACGTACTTCTCCCCTGCCGAGAGGGTGTAGACATAGTCCTCCATGGGGAAGGCGTTGTGAACGCCTCCGGTCAGCCCCTCCTCGTAGATCGAAGCCACGACCGGGTGGGCTGGATCCTCCAGATCGAGGATCACGAGACCGTTGCGGCGGGTGGATGCGCCCTCCCGGGTCATGGTCGCGTAGCGTGCGCCCGGTGAGACCTTCACATCATTCACCGTCCGGGCATCAACCTGGACCGAGTCTGTCTTCACCAGGTTCGACCGGTCGGTCACGTCCCACATGTAGGCCCATCCGTCGGCACCCCAGGTCCCGGAGATGGCGTAATCCCGTCCATCATTGCCCTCGAAGACCCAGAAGTCCGAGGTGTGGACATTGTCCACCCGGCCCTGTCCCTGGAACTCCACCCGCTGAACGACGTGGCGCTCCTCGACCTCGACGGCATGACGGCTCGTGAGAGGGCCCGCCGATGCGATGAGGGTGTAGACTCCCGGCTCCTGGGCCACGAACCGGCCGTTGTCGAGGAGCGCGGTGGCACCCGGCTGCCGGACTCCATCGACGGAGCGGAAGGAATAGCCCCAGTCCACCGGGATGCCCTCGTAGACCCGACCGTCGGCTGCGGTGACCCGGGCCTCGAGCTCCACCACGTCTCCCATCCGAACCTGATCCACGGCTCCCAGGATCTCCAGGGAGCCCGTGGGGAACTCCTGAATCTGCACCTCCCGGGTGGCCTCCACGCCCTGATACGACGCGGTCACGGTCACGGTGCCGGCCTGGTGGGCCGCGAGCTCACCGAAGCGGTTCACCGAGGCCACCTGCTCCTCGGAGGACCTCCACGACGCCCCCACATCGGGACGCTCGCTCCCATCGCTGTGGTAGGCGGCGAAACGGAGATCGACGGCGGTGTGAGCGAAGACCTGCTCAGGAGCGTGGATCTCTGCGGAGCTCAGGGTGGGATACCCCACCTCGATGGGCACCCGGGCCGCAGCGGGCTGTCCCTCCGCCCCGGCCGGGAGAACCTCGGAAATGATGAGCTGCCCGGTGGTCCCACCCTGGGTTCCGGTCACGGTCCGCTCGGCGCCGTCGACCCGGAATCCCTGACCTGCGCCTGCGATCCGAAGCTCGACATCGGGAACCACGTTCCCCTGGGCATCCAGCGCCTCGACCTCGAAGCTCACCGTCTCCCCCTGGGGCACCTCGATGGAGGTGGGAGAAACCCGCAACTCCTCGATCGCCTGACCGTGCAGGGCGAGGGGCAGGACGAGTAGGCCCAAAAACGGAAGGGGCCCGAGGATCCGTTTCGCGTGCTGTGTCATCTGGTTCCAACTCCGTTCCTTATGGGGGTCGGCTCCGAACGTCCCCATCGGTCGGGGATCGGGGTCGTCGGGGTCGCAAAGCAGGCCCGGAACGCACTCCGTTTCGGACCCGCTCTCATGATTGTTCTGAACTCGTGAATGTGAACGCCGCGAGGACCCCGCGCAAGCAAGGTCTCACAACAGTCCTGGTATCACATTCCAGATCCGGCGTCTTCGACGCCTGTGGGTCGCGTCAGAGGAGTCCTCGGGCCCAGCCGCCGTCCACCGGAATCGACGTTCCCGTCATGTAGGACGCACGCTCCGAACAGAGAAAGGTCACCAGCGCCGCGAACTCAGAGGGCTCACCCAATCGTCCCATCGGCGTGGCGTCTTCCCACACCGCACGCGCTTCCTCCGGAGTGATCCCGGCCCGCTCGGCGTTCGCCTGCGCCAGGTGGTCGAGCCGATCGGTCCGGGTGAATCCGGGAAGCACATTGTTCACGGTGATCCCGTGCGTGGCCACCTCATTCGCCAGGGTCCGGGCCATCCCGGTGACTGCGGCGCGGATGCTGTTGGAAAGGATGAGCCCTTCGACCGGCTGCTTCACCGCCACCGAGGTGCAGTTCACGATGCGGCCCCATCCGGCTTCCTTCATTCCAGGCAGCACCCCCTGGATCAGGAGAAGGACGCTCTCCAGGTTCTGGCGCACTGCCCTTCGCCAGACCTCCAGGTCGTGGGCGTCGAAGGGTCCGGACGGAGGGCCGCCGGTGTTGGTGAAGAGGATCTCCACGGCCCCGAAGCGGCTCTGGGCGGCCTCGACCACCTGGGAGACTCCCTCCTGAGTCGAGAGGTCCGCAGCCACAGCCTCGACCTCGATCCCGTGAGCGCTCCGGAGCTCGGCAGCGGCGGCCTCGAGCCGGGCCTCTCCCCGAGCGCAGATGACGAGGCGGGCCCCCTCCGTCGCCAGCTCTTCGGCTACGGCCCGACCCAGGCCACTGCTGGATGCGGCCACGAGGGCCACGCGATTTCGGATACCAAGTTCCATGGATACCTCTCAACCATTCAGGGGGGAGAAGGGGGCTGCAGCAGGCAGCCTATACGACCCGGGACATTGAGGCCAGGGGACCACCCTCAGCGAGACGGCCCGCCCGAGGAGGATCGACCCCATCCCCCTCCGAGCCATGTGCGTCGACACATCCGGCTGGAGGCGGGAACCCCGCGAACCCTCCGACTCCTCACGGAAGGGGCCCGAGCCAGCTGAGCTCGGAGAGGGGGGCGCTCTCGAAGCGGCCGACCACGACCGCCGAAAAGAGGAGGACTGAGACCTCCGGGTTCACAAGGAAGTTCACCTCGACGGGCAGCGTCTCTCCGGGAGGGAGTTCATCGGCCATCAGGCTGCTGCCCGGGGCGTCTCCGAAAGATACGCCGGAGCCGGGAAGGGGGGATGCGTTGGTGCTCAGCGGCTCGAGGGCGATCCGAAGGACCCCCTCGCCGGCTGCCGTCCCGATCGGGGTCAGGAGCTGAGACTCAGGTGTCGCCTCCACGATCCCGAAGAAGTTCTCGTCGTCGAGCCATGGAATCGCCGAGGGTTCCTCGCCGTCCAAGGAAACCTCCATGAACATGGTCAGAGCCCGGACCTCCATCAGATGGGCCGAGGAGCTGTTCGTCAGATCGAACTCGCTGACCCAGAGCACATCGAGCTCCTCGCCCGAGCCCTGGGGGATGAGCTCCGGCCCTCCGGTCTGCGAGAGGCCGACCCCCGGGAGCGCCCAGTACTCGGGGACCGTGACCTCATCGGCTTCCGACCACTCCGAGCAGCTACCCATCCGGCAGGCCTGCACCCGGAACTCGTACACCTGGCCTCCCACAGGCGTCTCGCGGAAGGCCGTGTAGGTGAGCGGGGTGGATGCCAGGCTCACCCATGGACCGTCCTGGGTGATCGATCTCCCCTGGAGCTGGAAACCTGCGTCATCGTAGGGATAGCTCCAGCTCGCTCCGAGTCCGGGCCCGGTGATCATCGAGAGTCCCGTCGGGGCAGGGACATCGATCTGGGTGTCGAAGGTCAGAATCTCTCCTGCGGCCTCGCCCCCTTCGTTGGAGGCCAGGACCCGGAAGTAGTAGGTGGCCCCGTCCTCGGGGAGATCCACGGTCTCACCCACGATGACCGTGGCCCCCTCGGCCGTCGAGACGGGGACGGGTTCGGTCAGCACGCCGTCCGCCAGCGTCGGGTCCCGACCCCATTCGAAGCGGACCTCGCCAGTGCGACCCTCCATCCCCACCTCGCCCAGGAGCTCGGCCGAAAAGGGACCGATCTCCCCGGCCGGAAGGGTGAACGCCTGGACCAGGCGCTCCTCGAGGACGATGGTCGCTTCGGTGGGGAGGGAGCACCCCTCTTGGAGGGAGCAGGTCCGGAGACGAAAGCCGTAGGCCACGCCTCGCTCGAGTCCGGCCGAGGAGCGGGTGAAGGTACGAGCCGATCCGTCGAGATCGGTGAGCAGGGCCCATCCGGCCCCGTCGCCGTCCCGGACGTCGATCTCGATACTTGATGGATCGCCCTCCACCTCCCAGGAGAGATCGATCCCCGACGCCTGATAGACCCCCTGGGTCAGGGTCAGTTCGGTCACTCCTGGCGGAGGGGATCCGACGACGACGCGACCGACCTCCCCCGCGATCATCCGATCTCCGGCCTCGACGTTGAGCTGTACGTAGTAGGTCTCCCCGTCTTCCCGTCCGGCCAGGAATTCCTCCACCCGGTGACTCTGGCTCCCCGCCGGGGGCGTCGTCCCGGCAACCGGCTGGGCCCCTTCGGAGAGGGCGGCTCGGGGTACGGTGCGTTCCGGCGTGCGGTTGGCGGGAGAGAGCTCCGGGTTCGCCCCCCACCGGAAGAAGTACCGGGCTTCGTAGCCACCATCCTGCACCTGGCCCCGGAGCTCGAGCCCTCCCTCGCCGTCGGGCCGCACGGGTCGCGTCCAGGCCTCCATGTCGGATCCCGCCGGCTCGAGACGCAATTCGACGGACCACAGGGAACACGTGTCGAGACGGCACCCCCTGACCCGGAACCCATACTCCACCCCGGCGCTCAGGTCCGAGTCCACGAAGGTGGAGGACTCCGTGGTCCGGGCCAGAAGGCTCCAGTCGTCCCCTGAGCCCGAACGGCGGTATTCGAGCTCGAACTCGACGTCGTCGAGCCGGTCGGTGGGGAACTGCCAGGAGGCCTGGAGCCCCTCTCCACCGAATAGCTGAACCCGCAGGTCCTTGGGGATGGGGAGCTCGACCAGGGTCTCGAAGCTCCGGGTCTCTCCCCGGCTCTCTCCCCCTGCGCTGCGGGCTACGACCCGGTAATAGTAGTCGGTGACCTCCACCAGGCCCGAGAGCTCGGCCTGCACCATGGACGAAGTGAGTGCGGGGCCGATCCTTTGGGGAGGGGTGGTCGCGGGATCGGAGAGCCCGGGCGTGGGCCCCCACTCGAACCAGACCTCCGTGTCGAGGCCTTGGGGATCCACATCCCCCCGGGCTATCCCCTGCTCGAAGCTGATCCCCGTCGCGCCGCGGGTTCGAACCTCGGGTGGAAGAAGCGCGACCTCGATGGAGGCGCTCCCCTCCACCTCCCCGCTGAGAGCGCGGACAAGCGAACTCCCCGGAGCGAGCGCCGTCACCCGTCCCTCGGAGTCCACGTCGACGATCGAGGGGTTGTCGCTCTCCCAGCGCACCTTCGTGGGGACGACGCTCTCGCCCACATCGAAGACGATCGCTTCGAGCTCCAGGGCCTCGGTGGGAACGAGGGTCACTGATTCAGGGCTCACCTCGACCCGGCTCACCCGGGGCGCCACAAGAATTTCCACCATCTCCCTCCACTCGCCCCGAACCGCCTCGACCCGTCCGGTCCCGGGACCAACTCCCCGGACCGTCCCGCCGGCATCCACCGTGACCGTCAGGGGAGTCAGGGACCGCCACTCCACGGACGTCCCCTCGATGGGATGACCGGTGGCGAAGGCGGCGCGCCCCGTGAACTCGACCGTCGCATCGATCCGGTCCAGCGTTCCAACCACCGAGGGATCCGGGTCGATCCAGAGTCCGGCCTCGACCGGGTCGAGGGAGAACTCGGGGCGGCTCACTTCTCCGGCCTCCAGCTCCACCTCCAGCGTGTCGCGAAAGAGGGGATCGGACCCACGCCTGAGCTCCACCTCGATTCGGACGGACCGGCGGTCGGTCTCGAGCTCGACGGGGACCTCGAGCAGGATCTCCCCTCCAGCGGCGGAGACGGTAGACCGCGCCTCGGCCAGCACGGTCCCTCCCAGACCGGAAACCACCCGCACCTGCACCGCATCCACCGCCTGGAACGCCCCCAGGATGCCCGGCGCCGCGGCGGCGCCTTGAGAAAGGGAGGCATCCACGACGAGCAGGTTCGAGCCGGATCTCGACGACCGGTCCGCGTGGAGAAGATCGCTGCATCCGACCAGGACGAGGAGACCGACCACCCAACCCGCCCCAAGCACGCTCCGAGGGGAAGAAAGGGTTCGGTCCGGGGAGAGCCGAGGTGGTGAGGTCTGCATGGGAGGCGTAAAGGCGCGGGGGGACGTGGCCGGCGCACTTCCCTCCCCTCATCGACGGAGGGGAGGCGCTCGCTCAGGGCGAAGGTGAAGAGTTCGAGCAGGGGTGGGCGCTACAGACGCCTCGAACCCGAAGTCCTCGAAGACCTGGAACACTTCCTGGGAGAGCGCGGAACAGCCCCTGAAGTTGAAGCAGACCCGCACCCGGTACCCGTATTCCACGCCGCCAATCACCCCGAAGTCCGCATAGGAGAAGCCGAAGGAGCTGGGGAAGTTGAAGTCGGCGCGATAGCTCCAACCGCCCCGGTCCACCTGCCGTTCGATCTCCACGAAGTCCGGTGTGGGCTCCGCCTCGCTCTCGGACTCGAACACACCCTCCAGAGCCATGTAGCTGCCCAGCTGGGTCAGGGTCAATTCCTGGACCGGTGCCGGTTCCTCGTCGGCCACGAAGGCGTAGACCGACCCGATGTAGGACCCCTGGGCGTTCTCCGCTATCGCCTGGAAGTAGTAGGGCTCCCCCGGCTGAAGACCGGTGAGAAACTCCTCGACCCGGTGAAGCTCCTCCGAGAACTCGCCGACCTCGGGAGCCTCCCCAGCGGCCCCGGACGCCGAAACCTCAGGGCTCGTCTGGCTGCTCCCGCCTCCCCCCTCACCCAATGGGGTTCGCTCCACCGTCCGGACCGGGGTGGTTTGGGCTCCCACGAAGTCGGAGTTGTCGGCCCACCGGAAGTAGTAGTTGGCCTCGTACCCGCCGTCGTAGACCCAGGCTCGGAGGGTCACCCCGGCCCCCGCCATCTCGATGGAGGGACGGGTCTCGACATAGGGGGAGAAGCCCTCGGGGGTGCTGCGGACCACCGCCGACCAGGGCGAACAGGTCTCCTGGCGGCAGGCCCGAACCCGGAACTCGTAGGTCACCCCGGCATTGAAAGACTCTTCGACGAAGGCGTAGAGCTCCTCGGTCTCGGCTATGGTGATCCATTCCTGACCCGCGTCCGCCTCCCTGACCTGAAGCTCGAACCGGGCCTCGGGGAAGCGCTCCAGGTCGTACCGCCACTCCGCGAAGACCCCCTCGCTGTCGAAGATGGTGAGGTCCGTGGGAGGCGGAACCTCCAGGCCGGTCTCGAAGGACCGGATCTGGCCTCTGGCTTCACCCGCTTCGTTCTCCGCGACGACACGGAAATAGAAGATGGTCCCATCGGGCAGGTCCCGGAGGTCGTGCCCCACCAACGTCCTCCCTGCCGAGGCCGAGAGGGTGGTGGGAGTGGTCGTCGTGGGCTCGGCCAGGGAGGCATCGGTGCCCCACTCGAACCAGACGCGGGTCTCCAGCCCGGAGGGATTCACATTCCCCCGGATCCGAGCGCTGCGGAAGGTGATGGAGGTGGCTCCCACCGTCTCCACGACGGGCTCGGCGGCCACCACGGTGATCTCGGCCCGCTCCACCAGCTCCCCGAGGCGGGCCTCGACGCCCACCGAGCCGGCCGAACGGGCCGTCACCAGTCCACGCGCGTCCACGGTGGCCACCTCCGAGTCGAGGGAGGTCCACTCCACGGTCCGGTCGATGGAGCTCCCCCCGGCATCAAAGACCGAGGCCGTGAGTTGAACGGTCTCACCCACCAGCAACTCCGCCTCGACGGGCTCCACCTCGAGCGACGCCGGCTCGGCCTCCACGCCCACGCTCACCTGGGCGGAGAGGGTCCCGTGGGAAGCACGAATCCTCCCCGTTCCCTCCGAGACTGCGGTGGCCTGGCCGGTCCCCGATACGGAAACGATGCCTGGATCCAGAGCCTCCCAGTCCACTCCCATCCCAGCGAGGGGATCACCAGTGGCGAAGAGGACCACACCGGTGAGCTGGACGGTCTCGCCCAGCGACCGGAGGGGCTCGGGTGACTCCGGCTCGATCCGCAGGTCGGCTGGGACGGGATCGAGTTGGATGGAGGGTCGGGCCGTAGCTCCGGGCTGGAGGTTCAGGGTCGACGCGTGGCGGAAGAGCGCGCTTCCCCCTCCTCTAAGCTCCAGCTCCAGGTCGAAGTCCGAGGCCTCCGTGCCCATCTCCACCTCGACCTGAATCCGAATCTCTCCGCCCTGCTGAGCTCCTACCGGAAAGACCTGGTCCACCAGGACCTCGCCGGATTCGGAGGCAAGGCGGACCTCCACCTCCGCCACCTGCGCGAAGGCCGCCGCGATCCCCTGCCCACCGTCCACGGCCTGGGGTCCCAGCGCGGGCTCCAGGGTGAGGAGCGCAGGCTGGGTCGGGGCCGCGGCATCCTCATAGAGAAGCTCCCCGCATCCGCCGGCCAGAAGCAGGACGGCCAGCGAGAGGAGCGCCCCCCTCCCCCACTCCCTCACTCCGCGACGCCGAGAAGACGGGCGTTCTTCGACTTCGAAGCCCCGCGGATCGCGTCTCATCGGGTGCCTCCATGACGCAGGGAGACCCCCGCCTCCAGCCCCAGCACTCCGCTGTCGACCCCCTCCCGGACCAGAACGGATCCACCCCGCACCATGAGTCGGGGCACCAGGAGCGCCCCCTCGGCGGGCACCTCGAGCTCCACCCCGGCACCGGCCAGGGTGCCCTGGTCCTCGCCATCGTCCCGGCGCTGAACCCGGAGTTCAGCAGATGGGACCAGCGTCATGCCCCGCCAGGGCTGGCGAACGCCTCCTCCGGCGAAGAACAGGCCCTGGGAGGGGCGGGCCCGAAGGTCATCGAGGAAGGTGCCCTCGGAACGATGGAGGTAGCCCCCGTAGACGACGCCGCTTCCCATGGTTCCCGCCGCGAAGGAATACGAGGCCCGCGCCTGGATCCGATCCCCGGAGCGGTAGAGGTTCTGCCCCTCGATCTCGTCGTCCTGGAAGCGGCTGTAGGCCACCTGGAGCGCCGCTCGACCGGCCTGTCCCACCGTGTAGTCCACGATCCCCTGCAGATTCAGGGTGGCCCCGGGCCGGTACTGGAACTCGCTCTGGTCGATGGGAGAGAACTCGCCCGGCACCATGTACCCGGCGCTGAACCCGAGTCCGAAATCCCCCGCGGGCTGAAAGACGCTGATCCCGCCTCCCACACCTCCGCCAGCACCCCACGAGGAGATGGCAAAGGGGAGGAGGTCCGCGGCGATGGCACCGGCGAGCCCGGCTTCCTCGGCGGAGAATCCGTCGGCGCCGGTGGGAATGGACAGGGCGGCGCTCACGGTCACTCGCTCATCCACCAGGTCGCTCACGAGTCGGAGCTGACTGTCCGTCAGCCCGCTCAGGGTGACCGACTGGCCACCCGGCCGACTCAGCTCCCCACGGGCGAAGGTGGTCGAGGCTTCCACCCGTACCGGTCCCCCCAGTCGAATTCGCGCCGACATGGGGACCGAGAAGAGGGAGATGGATTCGAGCCCGATGGCCTGACTGTCCGAGAAGTCGAAGTACTGGAACTGGGCACCGGCTCCGGCGCTGAAGGGGGCCGGACCCGTCTGGGCCCACGCGGACCCGGGGGGCCCCAGGATCAGCCCACCCAGAAGGAAGCTCAGGAGGGCCAGAGGCGTCGATCCGGATCTCATTGCCCACCTCCCGGCGGCCGGAGGATGATCTCGATCACGGCAGGAGAGGCGGAGATCCCCTCATTGTCCAGCAGCTCGGCCGAGGGATCTCGACCCATGGGAGAGGGGATGATCGCCTCCACGTCGCGAAAGCCGTCTCGCGGATCGAATACCGGACCCGGACCCGGGGGGATCTGTGGCTGTCCCTCGGAGGCCAGCTCCGAGACATCCAGACCCTCGGCGTCGACCGCCCCCCTGCTTCGATCTCGGCCCGACTCTGCCTCCTCGAAGCCCGGCTCCTCGTCGAGGACCTCATCGAAGAGGTCCGCGGCGATCTCGTAGTCTCCCCTGTCCTCGGCGGCCAGGGCCTGACCCAGGAGGAGGAGAGCCCGGAGGCTCCGGGTGGGACGTTCCATGACCCGGTCCCGCTCGGCGTCGGTGAGCTGGATCCCCATTGCCGCGTGGAGGGAGAGGACCATCCGGCGCTGCAGCTCGTAGATCCTTTCGAGGTCGTCGACCTCATTCACCGGATCTCCGACCTCGCCGGTGGCCGAAGGCACCACCGCAGCCAGCACGTCGACCCGTGCGCCCTCGTCGCTCACACTCCCCTGGACGATCTGACCCGCACCGAGGAGACGGCCGCTCCGGGCCGCCGTCGAGGGATCCACCAGTCCGTCTTCGGCCAGCTGGAGCTCATCGAGGAGCGCCTGGACCTGAAGGCGTTCCAGCACGCTGAGACGACCCACCCGGCTCAGGTCCGAGACGGTGAGCTCCGCCAGGGCCCGTCCCAGGGGCTCCAACGCCGGGTCTGCGCCCTCGTAGCGGAAGGGGAAGACGGCGATGGTTCCCGGAGCCGGCTCCTGACCGGTCAGCTCGGCCTCCCGTTCCAGCGCCTGCCGGGCATCGGCCATGAGCTGGCTGCGGCGGATGAGAGGAAGGCGATCCCGAACCCGGGCCTGCAGCGCCGCGTCGGCTTCGACCTCAAGAAACTCCTGATACGCCTCGCGGGCCTCTGCCCACTCCTCCATCTCCTCGTGGGTGAGGCCCAGGTAGAAGAGCACGCCGGGATCCCGGGGCGAGCGTGCCCGTGCGTCGAGCAGCGATGCCCGGGCCTCGTCCAGACGGTCGGCTTCCCGGTACGCCGCCCCCAGCCGCAGGAGGAGCCCGGCATCCCCCGGGCTCTCGGCGAGCTGGCTCTGGAGAGTGGGAATCTCTGCGGG
>SKKH01000264.1 GCA_007121555.1 Gemmatimonadota bacterium
GTCCCACCCGAGGAGGGTACAACGATGGCGCTCGCAACGCTGGACTTCGGTTGGCTGAACCTGGTCGGGATCCTCGTGGGTGGATTCGCCTACTTCATGTTGGGTGCGCTCTGGTACATGAAGCTCTTCAGTTCACGGTGGGTCGAGGCCACCGGACGGGCTCCCGAAGACTTCGAGGGCGACGGACCCGGAGCCGGAATGCTCCTCATGCTCGGCGGATGCTTCGTCACCACGGCGGTGATTGCCATCGTGTACCAGTGGGGCGGCGGCGAAACGATTCTCGACGGCCTCGCCGTGGGGATCCTCCTCGGCGTCGGGATAGCGGCGGTGGAAGGGATGAAAGCCGCGGTCTACAACTTCGACGAGCGGGTGAAGCCCTGGGCCCTCTATGCCGTGAACGGATCCTATACCGTCTGTGGGCTTGCGCTCGCGGGTCTCGCCTACGGACTGATCGTGTAGGAGGTCCCGCGCCGGACGATCACATGGAACGCCGCTCCCCCTTCCAAGCTTCAGTGCCTCCTGAGAGCCTCGACATTCCTGGCCTTCCCGAGGATCACGGCCAGCGTCGCCAATGTACCGATCAGGAGGTTCTGCACCGCGAGCGGCATCCCCACCAGACGGTACTCCCCCGGGATCTGGCGAAGGATGTAGGCAGACTCCAGCAGCGACGCATCCTTCCAGCGTCCGCCAGAGCGGATCGCCGATTTGGCCGACTCCGTGAGCATCCACTGGAGGTTCAGCGCAGGCTCGACAGTGCAGCGGAACAGCAGCGGCTCCTCTTCGCTCGCGTTCCGGAAGGTGTGGACCACTCCCGCCTTCACATGCAGCTCTTCACCCGGCCCCACCACGTGCTCGACCCCGTCCACCGTCGCGAGCATGCGTCCCGAGGTCACGGCGAACCACTCGCTCTGCTTCGGATGGATGTGCGGTTCGGGACCGAGGGCACCCGGAGCGATCCGCACTTCGAATTCCAGTCGAGGGGCAGCGGGATCCGCCTCACCGAAGAAGGTCAGCGTCTCTCCCTGCGCCTCCAGCGCAAACGTCGTTGGACCGCTCTGATTTCTCATTCCCCTCCCTCCGTGCCAGGTGGAAAGCGATTCCTCGGCTGAGGAGCCATCGGACCGAAAATAGGACGGACTTCCTGGGGGGGCTATGAAAATATGGGACCGGGAGAAACGGACGAGGGGAGCGGGTCCTGGGCGAGCCGAACCAGTCCGTCCACCCTGAATGACGAGGAATCGTCATTGGGCCTCAAACCCTCTCACCGTTTATAATGAATACCTTATAATCCCCCTCGCACCGATGCACCCTCACGGGAACTGTGCAGGCAGCTGGGTGATTTGATTCATTCGACCAAGCCCCAACGTGCGATTCTCCACGGAGCCCCATTTCATGGCCACCGAACGCGTATCCTTCCCAGGCGCTTATGGCGACGAGCTCGCCGCCCGAGTCGACCTTCCGGTGCACGGCACCCCCCGGGCGTGGGTCCTGTTCGCCCACTGCTTCACCTGCTCGAAGAACCTCCGGGCCGTCGTCCGCTTCTCCCGGGAGTTGAACCGGGAGGGGATCGGGGTCCTGCGCTTCGACTTCACCGGCCTGGGGGAGAGCGAGGGGGACTTCGCCGACACCAACTTCACCTCCAATGTGGAGGACCTGGTGGCTGCGGCCGGCTACATGGAGCGGGAGTGGGGGGCCCCCGACATCCTCGTGGGACACTCCCTGGGAGGGGCCGCCGTGCTCCACGCCGCCCACTCCCTGGATTCGGTGCAGGCCGTGGCCACCATCGGGGCCCCTGCGGATCCCTCCCACGTGCTCCAGCATGTGTCCGAGTCGAAGGCCGAGATCGAGGAGCGGGGAGAGGCCGAAGTCACCATCTCGGGGCGTCCCTTCCGGATCCAGCGCCAGTTCCTGGAAGACCTGGAAGCCACACGCATGAAGGATGTGGTGGGGGACCTCGGACGCGCCCTTCTCATTCTCCACTCACCCCAGGACCAGGTGGTGGGCGTGGAGAACGCGGCACGTCTCTACACGGCCGCCCGTCATCCCAAGAGCTTCGTGAGCCTCCACGGTGCGGACCACCTCCTCATGGAGGAGACCGACAGCCGCTATGCCGCCCGGGTCCTGGCCACCTGGGCCTCCCGCTACGTGGACCTGCCCACGGACGAGGTGCCCGAGCCCCCCATCGACCAGGACCGGGTGGTCGTCCGGATCGGGGAGGAAGGCTTCCGGAGCGAAGTCTGGACCGATGGCCACTACCTCATCGCCGACGAGCCCCGCTCCGTGGGCGGCACGGACGAGGGCGCCACACCGTACGGCCTTCTCCTGGCCGGCCTCGGCAGCTGCACGGTCATGACCCTCCGGATGTACGCCGACCGGAAGGGATGGGCCCTTGACGAGGCCCGGGTGGCGCTGCGTCATCGCCGCCGCCACGCCGCCGACGAAGAGGACTGCGAGAAGGGTGAAGACGCGCGCCTCGACGTGGTGGACCGCGAGATCGAGCTCCTGGGCGAGCTGTCCGACGAGCAGCGGACCCGGCTCCTGGAGATCGCGGAGAAGTGCCCGGTGCACCGGACGATGGACGCGGGGGTGAAGATCCGGACCCAGTTCCTGGACCGGGAGTGACGGCACGGACCGGGGAACCGGGTGAACCCCTCAGGGATTGGCCCTCATGTGGAGGAGCGGAACGACCGCTCCTTGGACCCCATCATGAGGACGTTCCCGATGTCACGATCGATCCGTCAGATAGCTCCATCGCTTCTCTCTCTGCTGACCCTTTCCGTGTTGTTCATCGGGTCTCCCCTGGCCGCTCAGGAGAAGGAGACGTTCACCGATGAGCGCTTCGACGAACTCCAGGCTGCAGGAGAAGTGATCCTGGTCGATGTCTGGGCCTCGTGGTGCCCCACCTGCGCCCAGCAGCAGGATGTGCTGGCCGCATTTCAGGCCGAGCACCCCGACGTCCAGTTCCACATCCTCGAGGTGGACTTCGACGACCGAAAGGATCTGGTCACCCGCTTCGAAGCGCCTCGCCAGTCCACCCTGATCATCTACCGCGGCGAGGAGCGCCTCTGGTTCTCCGTCGCTGAGACCCGACGGGACCGGATCTTCGACCAGCTTCTCGCTGCCAGCGACGGCTGATGGGCCTCGAGTTCACGGCGGTGCCCCTGGCCCTCCTGGCCGGGGTGGTGGGCGTGTTGTCTCCCTGTGTATGGCCCCTTGTGCCGGTAGTCATGTCGTCGGCTTCGATGAGCGGCCGGTCCGGGCCTCTCTGGCTGGCCGGCGGCATGAGCCTCTCGTTCGCGGTGGCCGGGACGGTCCTGACCTTCATCCTGGTCCAGGCGGGGATTGACCCGGAGTTGTTCCGGTATGTCGCCGCCGTCCTCCTCATTGGCGCGTCGGCCTTCCTTCTCGTCTCGTTTCTGAAGGACTGGGCCTCGCAGACGCTGTCCCGGGGCCTCGCCCGATTCGGGGTGGGGCAGGGCGGCGGTCGGGATCCGGGCACCGTTTCCCCCGTAGGCCAGTTCGGGATGGGCGCCCTCCTCGGGGTCGTCTGGCTTCCGTGCGTGGGGCCCACCCTGGGCGCCGCCATCGCGCTCGCCTCGGTCGGGCAGAGCATGCCCATGGCCTTCGTCGTCATGTTGGCCTACGGGATCGGCACTGCGGGGGTGCTTCTCGCCGCAGGACTCGCATCGGAATCGGCCCTTCGCAGATGGCGAGGGGGCGGCGTCCGGAGCGGTGCCTGGGGCTCCCGGGTGCTCGGAGGGACCCTCCTGGTCCTCGGGGTCGCGGTCCTCTTCGGACTGGACAAGTGGGTGGAGACCCAGGCCGTGCGTCTGCTCCCGGGATGGATCTTCACGATCTGATGAGCTGGCCCGGTCCTTCGTGAAAGAAAACTATTGCCCGGTCGCGGAGGACCAGAACAGTTTGGCAGGAATGCCGGGTCGGGCAGGGCAGGGGATCAGGTGCGGGAGGCGGGCTCCCGCTGCGGGCTCCTCCAGGGAGCGTCCGCTCGTCCATCTCCGGATCGCAGGAGGTTCCAAATGGGGCGCATGCCTCGCTTCTCCGTCATCCATGGTCGCTCGTTGCGTGCGCTTGCGGGCACCTGTGGGCTGGTCTTCCTTGCGGCCTGTGGCTCGGACTCCGGTAGCGTAACGGATCCCGGTCCCGACCCCAACGGAGGCGGCGGCAGCGGCGAGGATCCCAGCATCTCCCTTACCCTCTCTTCATCGGGCTCGACGGTAGAGGCCGGACAGAGCACCTCGTTCACTGCCACGGTGACGCGGGCTGGAGGGTTCAGCGGAAGCGTGGGTGTGGAGGTGCAGAACGAACCCGCCCATGTAGACGTCACCGTCTCCGACGAAGGAGGCAGTGGTGCCGCCCCCACCTTCGCGGTCGAGATCCAGGTGGGCACCGAGGCGGCTCCAGGCCCGCACGAACTCATCGTGCAGGCGTCGGGCTCCGGGGTCGCCGCCGTGAACCAGGCCTTCACCCTCACCATCACCGAAGCGGACGATCCGGACGACAATGGGGGGACAGGGGGCTCTCAGGTGACGCTGGACTTCTCTGGGTGCCGGGCTTCGGAGATGCCCATCTGGGTGGGCTACCAGGATGGGAGCGGGGATTGGGCTCAGGCCACGGGAGACGGCTTCGTCTACTCCTTCCAGATCGCGGAAGGAAACATGGCCTATGGCTGGTATGCGGAGCCCGAAGGCGTCCCCATGACCCAGGTGACCTTCCTGAGCACCGAGGAGCTCCTGGCGGTCCAGCCCTTCCTCATCTGCAACCCGCCCCGGGGGACGGCCAGCATGTCCGGCACCGTGGAGGGGCTCGGCGCCTCCCAGCTGGCCGGCGTCACTCTGGGTCCGGGTTTCGGCGCGACCACCGGTGCGGCCTCGGAGGTCGTCGTGGGAGGATTGACTGAAGGCACCATGGATCTGGTCGCTTTCCGTGCGGACCTCTCCGCGAGCCCCGTTCCGGATCGGCTCCTCCTCCGCCGGGACGTGGAGGTCACCGATGGCGGATCGCTGGGCACCCTGGACTTCGACGGCATCGAGTCGTTCGATCCCGCCTGGGCCACCATGTCGGTGAGCGGAGCGGGCGGTGCACCGTCCAACTTCCTCATGGGGTACCTGTCCGGTGACCAGTGCCTGGGGAGCAACGGGGCTCTGGCCCGGGCGCAGGGGGTGCAGACCGGAAGCGTGGAGCTCCCCGGGATCCCTCCCGATCGTCA
>SKKH01000002.1 GCA_007121555.1 Gemmatimonadota bacterium
CATCCCGGGGCGTCTCGATCCGATCGATCGTCTCGCCGGAACCATCGGTCCAGCCCTCTCCCTCGGTCCATACCGCGATCAGCGCCTGCGCCTCGCCACGGGTCTGCAGCTCGAACCGCGCTGCCGGCTCCGGCTCGTCACCCTCACCGATCACCACGGTGATGGGATCCGTCTCCATGTCGGAGTGGTCCACGTGCCAGAGGCGGAACTCGATGTCGAGCGAGCCCTCACGCTCCGGATAGATGTGGACGTGGTCGCAGTGATAGATCCCCACCACGTCCCCGTTCGCCCTCTCCGCGAACTGGAACGGCCCGTTGGGGTCGTCCGGATGCCGCATGTTGGGCCACGCGATGAGGTCGGTGTCGTTGTCAAGGGGGTAGTAGCGGGAGTTGTATTCGGTGCACTCCCGAGCCCCGGTGGCGTCGTCCCGACTCAGGGTTCCCATCTCGATCTCGGTACCGTCTCTCTCGAAGAAGGTCACGGTCAGGGAGGCCCGAGTCCCGCCCGCCTGAAGGGGCTGAAGGCCGTCATTCCCTTCGACGTCTACGGAGTTGGGCAGCTCGCTGATGGCGTTGCCGTCGGCGTCCTGCCACCCGGTTCCGTCGATCCAGACGGCAATGAGGTCCGAGACCGGCCCGCGGGTGGAGATCTCCACCCGGGCGGCGTCGTCGAGGTGGCCGTTCCCGTTTCCGTTCCCCGGATCGGGGTCCGTCGGGGAGTCATCACAAGCCACGAGCCCCACGAAGAGGATGGGCAGGGCGAAAAGAAATCCCCGCCGAACGGCCTCCTTCGGGTTCGCACGCAAGTCACTGATTCTCATGGTTTCCTCTCGTGTGGGTTGGACAGTCGTAATTGGGTGATGAAGTGAGCAGAGCCGAAGATCGACCCTTCGCAGGGACCGGGCACATCAGAAGTGGACCCGGTAGGTGAGTTGAAGATTTCGCCCGGGCTGGGGCGCAATGTCCTTGACCCGGGACAGGTGGTCGCGATACGAGCGGTCGGTCAGGTTGTTGGCCTGGAGCGTCACGGAGTGGGTGAGGCCTCCCCGGCTCTGGCGCCATCCGAGCCCGGCATTCACCAGGCCGTAGCCGCTCGTGGGCTGCTGGGGCTTCTCCGAGAGCTCTCCGATCTGAACCGGCCTCGGAACCCGGTCCTGGGCCGCCGAGAAGTTCATGCCCAACGAACCGAAGAAGGGCTCGCCTTCGTAGCGGACGTCGAAGCTTCCTCCCAGGGGAGGAATGAAGGGGAGGGGATCCGAATCGTCGATCCGGCGCGCCCGGGTGTAGGAGGCGCCGGCGTCCAGAACCAGATTCGTCACGGCCTCCCACTGGACTCGCCCTTCCATCCCCATGAATTCGGCATCGTCGCCCCGGGCCTCGAACACCGGAGTGATCCGGGGGGGCACCCCGTCGCGGATGACCCGGACGGTCTCTCCGGTCTGGAGGTAGTAGATGAAATCCGCCACCCGGTTGTAGTAGGTGGCGAGCTCGACGCTGAGTCCGGGTCGGCTGCTCCGGAGGAAGAGGTCCACCCCCGTGCCCACCTCCGCCTCCAGGTCCGGGCTCCCAATGTCGAAGGAGAAGTCGGCCAGATGAGGACCATCGGAGTAGAGCTCCTCGATGGCCGGATTCCTGAACGACCGGGCCAGGCTGGCCCCCAGCGTCCAGTCGGGGGCGAAGTCCCAGAGCGCGGAGATCGATCCGGAGAAGGCCCCGAAGCTTCGGGCCGTCACCGGCTTGGTGATCCGTCGCTCCTGGGTTCGGACCCGAATGGAGTCGGTGCTGGCCGGGGTGATCTCCTGGTAGTCGTACCGGGCACCGACCTGGAGACGGAAGGGCTCCAGGCCGAATTCCTCGTAGCCGAACGCGGACACCGCCCACTCCTTGGCCGAACGGGTCCCGGGCGAGTTCCCACCGGCCCAGAGATCCCGGGACTTGAAGGAAAACCCGTACGCCCCCTCGGCGCGGAGCGCCGTCCCATTGTGTTCGTGGAGGGTATGGTCGTGGCGGGCGATGAGGTTGGCGTCGATGGAGGTCTGGTCGAATCGGGCGCCGATGACCTCCCTTCCGCCTACGATCCCCTCAATCTCATCGTGGAGGTAGTTCGTCACACTCCCGTCGAGCTCCGCGCTGTCGAAGAACCCGAAGAAGGGCTGCAGGTAGGCCGCACGAAACCGGGCCGTGGTCCGTCGGGCCTCGATGTCGACCCCACCCGGATGCCCTCCGGGAATCAACTCTCCGTTGAACTCCCCGGGCACTCCGTAGACGTTGTCGTAGAAACGGGCTGCGGCCCCGATGAACCCCCACTCCGGAACCCAGCTCGCTCCTGCGGCGAGGTTGTAGACCTCCATCTCCGTCTGCTCCATGGTCCCGGCCGGGGTGCGGGTGTCTCCGGCCCGCCGTGCGGTGGCCTCGACCCGAAGGGCCAACGGCCCCAGAGGAGCACTCACCACGGCACCACCTCCCGCGCCTTCGTTGACCGATTCGAACTGGGTGGAGAACGTTCCGGTCAGGGAGGAGGGGCGGGTGCGGGGCACGTCGTTGCGGATCACGTTGACCACGCCACCCAGTGCGTTGGAGCCGTAGAGAAGCCCGGCGGGTCCACGGACCACCTCCATTCGCTGGGCCGAGATGGGCTCCACCATGACCCCGTGATCCGAGGCCGTGGAATAGAGGTCGCCGGTCCGGTGCCCATCCTCGAGCATGAGGACCCTGTCGCCACTCATTCCCCGGATCGTGGGGCTGGCCGCACCCGGGCCGTTGTACTGCACCGCGAACCCGGGGACGAACCGCAGCGTCTCGGGGACGTTGCTCGAGAGGCTCCGCTGGAGTTCAGTCCCCGAGAGTGAAGTGGTGGGTCGATACACCTCGCCGACCCCCCTCTCCCTGCCGGTGCCCGTCACCACCAACCCGCCCAGGTGGATCGGCGAACGAGCCAGGGTCACCTGGAGCTCGGTCCGCTCTCCCTCCCGGACCTCCACATCCTCGTCCACCGGCGCGAACCCGAGCCGTTCCACCCGGACGGTGTAGCTCCGCACGTAGAGATTCGTGAGCTCCACCCGCCCTGAAGCATCGGTGATCGCCCCCCGGTCCTGCCCGCGGAGGCGGACCGTCACACCCGCCAGGGGCCCGCCGTCCTCCACGTCGGTCACGGTGACCGCCAGGCTCCCTCGGGGATCGTCGACCTGCACCCCCTGGAGCCCCACGGGGAAGGCCAGCAGGAAGGACGAAAGCAGGACGAGGGCCGCCGTGAAGAGGCGGTCCACGGTTGCCGTCTCCGCAGGGTCTCGAAGGATGGATGAGCTGGAACGGTGCTGAAACATGGCCTGGGTGTTGAATTCCGGGTTGAGGGGAGGAGTTGAGTCGGTCGCTGCCGCTCCGGCGAAGGGCCCTGGGCTCCTCGAACCACAATCACTGGGGGAGGGATCGATGCCGGACGGAGTGCCGGAGCGGTCCACCCACGGCGTCCCTCGGGTCGGACCTCGGGGATCGATAGTGGGTCGGTCCGGAACGCTTCGAGACCGAAGCCTCGAAACCATGGAAGCCGCTGAAGCCGGGCTCCCCCTCCAACCTCGAATCTCGACCCCTCCGGAGGTCCGAAGGGACGAAAAACTCAACCCCGGGGGGGAGCCCGGGCGGAATTCGCCCCGGAAAGGGCAGAGGAGGTGTCGCGGAGCGCAGGGACGGTGACGACCTCACCAACCGTCAGATCCCAGTTCGGGGACAGGTCGCCCGAACTCGTGACCGTAGGCGAGATCAGAAGCTGGCAGAAGAGACAGTCCACGTCATCGGGGACGTGGTGACTCGGGGGGCGGGGCGCATGCTGGTCACCGAGATCCGGATCCTCGGCGGACGCCTCCTGGAATTCGGCCACCGCCGTGAGGAACTGGTTGATCTCTTCCCCGTCTTCGGCAAGATGAAGGACAGGGGCCACCCCGACCCCCATGCCGAATACCAGCATGGCGGCGGCCACGACCCAACGTGCCCAGGGCCGAACCGAAAAAGTGGCGTATTGAGATCTCATGCGCATTGTGCCTGAGTACACGGAATCAACAGTCGCGGTTCCTCCCCGCGGACAGGCGGCCGCCCAGCCTCAGCTCGCGTCGGCCTCCAGGTAGGTGTACCCCGCCAGTCCTGCAATATAGTCGGCGATGAAGGAGTTCGCCTCCTCCCGGGTCAGTCCGCTGGCGTTCCGGATCTTTCGGCGGAAGTTCGTGATGAGGGCCTGACTGTCGAAGCGGACGTACTCCAGGACGCTGCTCACCGTATCCCCGTGGACGATCCCTCCCACCTCGTACCCACCCCCTTCGTTCAGGTGGAGGTGCACTGCGTTGGTGTCGCCGAAGAGGTTGTGCAGATCTCCCAGGATTTCCTGATATGCACCGGTCAGGAAGATGCCCAGGATGTAGTCCTCTCCATGATCGAAGGGATGCAGCTCCAGGCTCTTCTTCGGCTCCCGCCACCCCACGAAACGATCGATCTTCCCGTCGGAATCGCAGGTCACATCCTGGAGGGTGCCCCGGCGGGTGGGCTCTTCGCCCAGCCGGTGCACCGGCATGATGGGAAAGAGCTGGTCGATGGCCCAGGAATCCGGCAGCGACTGGAAAAGCGAGAAGTTGCAGAAGTACCGGTCCGTGAGGATCCCCTTCACCTCGGGAATGATGTCCTCGTACTCCTCGGGGTCGGCCGAGGCGAGGAGGAGCACCCGGTTCATGATTCCCAGGTAGAGCCGCTCGCACAGCGCCCGGTCCGTCAGGTCCAGGACGCCGCTGTTGAAGAACGAACGCATCTGGGCCCGGGCATAGGTCGCATCGTGATAGATTTCCCGGAGCGAGTTCGCGTCGATGTGCTCGTAGGCCTCGGCCAGCTCATGGACCAGGGAATGGGCCTCGTCCGAGATCTCCTCGGGAACCTCCACCGTCTGGGTCTCCAGGTCGATGACCCGGACCAGGAGAAGGGCGTGATGAGCCGTGAGGGCTCGCCCCGACTCGGAGATGATGTGGGGCATGGGGAGCTCCGCCTCCCTGCAGGCCTCCGCCAGGGCGTAGACCACGTCGTTGGCGTATTCCTGGATGCTGTAGTTCACGCTGGCCGGCCCCGTGGACCGGGAACCGTCGTAATCGACACCCAGGCCGCCCCCCACATCCACATGGGTCACATCGAGTCCGAGCCGGCGAAACTCCACGTAGTAGCGGGCCA
>SKKH01000098.1 GCA_007121555.1 Gemmatimonadota bacterium
CCCCGATGGGGAAGGGGAGGTGCCGGTCCCGGATCATGGGGGGGCCGTAGCGCTCCATGTAGAGCTGGGGCCCGCCGAGCCATCCCGAGAGGAAGAGGTAGAGTTTCTCCCGGGAGACCTTGAGGCTCTTCGCGTGGAGAGCCCGGATCCCAGCGGCCTCCGGGGCGGTGTCCATGAGGTCGTAGAAGCGGTCCACCAGGCGGCGGACGGCGGGCTCGCCGCCCATCAGGTCGTAGGCCGTGGGGGTGCGATCGGTCATGGGGAAAGATAGTGGATCGAGAACGAACCCACCTCCCGGGGGCCGCCCAGGTCCGTCCGATCGCTCCCACGGAGCCTACCAGGAGGCCAGCACGACAAACCGCGCGAGGTCGCCAGCGGCCCCATACGGGGCCGTATACCGAGTGTAGGCGGCCGTCCCGTCGCCAAAATTCACGATCGACGAATCCAATCTGGCGATGGCTCCCTCGGGCGGAAGCCCACTTCTTCCATGGTGTTCGATGAGAGACTTGTCCGGGGGCCCCGGTTCAAGCTCGCGGACCACACGATGATCGTATCCTATCGCTCGTGCGCCAGCCGGAACAGCCTGATGCTCCCCGGATTTCGCTTCCGGTCCCGGTGGTCCCCAGGGCGGAAGCGGCGCTCGGTGGCGTCATACATCCTCCAGAAGCCTTCTGGCTCAGGCGAGGGTGGAGGGATAGAATCCCCCTGCAGCATGCGACACCCTACGGCCATGGACGAAGCTCGACGATTTCACCCTCCCGGCTCGGCGGTCCCGGAGACTCCCGAGCCATGAGATCCTTCAACGCAGGAAATGACAGTGGACTCACAGAAAAACATCGCGCTCCTCCTGCTCCTGTCCTTTCTTGCCCTGGGGCTGCTTGGTTGCAACACCCAGACCGACACAGAAGAGATGGGAGAGGCCCCTGTGCGCGAACGGGCCGCCCCTCCGGAGCCCAGGGGCGACTGGGAATGGCTTCAGGACTTCGAGGTGGATACTGAGAACTGGTTCGAGCATCGAGATGGCACGATCCATCGGGAGCCGTCGGGATACAGCAGTGAGTATGCCGACGGGATCGAGTCCTCCGTGGGAGGCCATCATGCCCGGCTCCGGAACCCGCAAGATGAAGGGTGCGTGGCACCGTTCAGTGAAGAGACTCGCTGCGGTGGCCCGTACAGTCCCCTGGGGCGGGAACCGGTACCCAATGCCGCCTGGCCGGAAGGCGGTTACATGACCCGGATCGATATCTACCTGGACGCCGATTGGGCGGAAGGCAATCCGGACCACCGCTTTGATTTCTCCTCTGCCATCAACCGGGCAGGAGACGGGGAACACCTCAGGGACTTCCTCTTCAACGTCGGCACCGATCCTCAGGGAAGCGGAGACTGGATCGTAGGGGCGAGTCTGGAGCATGGCCGCGCGAATGTGGACCCCGCCAACCCCTGTCCCGACCCATCGAGCGGAAGAAACGAGTGCCGGGGGCCGGTGACCCTGCAGGGCTCGGGTTGGTACACCTTCCAGCACACCTTCCGAGACGATGAGGGCGATCTGGCGGTGGACATGGAAGTCCTGAATCCCGACGGGAATGTGGTCGCCGAATGGACGATCTTCGACATCGAGATGGATGGGGTCGGCGGAGAGCACTACGGCTGGTTCGCCAACCAGGAAATCTTCGACCTGGCCATTGACGCCGCGGGCAAGTACCTCCGAGACGGAGCCAATCCTCCGGACTGACGGCGGAGACCAGGGTCCACCCGAGCCGGACAGGAACGACGGATAGGCCATCCCTCGTTGGACTCAGGTCATCCGAAGGCGGGGGCGCCGCCCATGAGGTCGCTCGCGTCCTGGCTCTCCTCAGGCTCCCCAGAGGTGCATCGTGTTGACCTCCTTCCCCTGGAGCTTCAGGTAGTAGAAGAGCTGTCCCTTGTGTTGCCCCAGGTGCCAGATCATGGAGTTGCAGTGCTGAAACAGGGTGAGTTCAGGCCCTCCCCAGGGAGCCGCGCTTCCCTGGCCCAGCAGGCGAGCGTCGTCGAGTCCGGACAGAACCTCAGCGCACAGCTCCCGGTCCTTTCTCAGAAGCTCGATGGCCTCTTCCCGCGTATCCACCCCCGGCATCCTCTCTGCCGGAGGGAGCATTTCCTCGGGCGGAAGCTCCTCGAAGGACTGTCCGGGCGGCAGGCCCCAGTCTCCGGTCACGAAGCCCTGGATGGTGAAACCGCAGGAGTTCGTGCAATGCATGACGAGCTGTCTCGTCGTCATCCAGTTGCTCCCCGTGGCCGGCTTCCAGTCCAGGTCGTCTACGAGGTGGAAGAGGCCCTGGGTGGCGTCATACATCCCTTCCGCGTCCTGCTTCAGAATCTCGGCGAGTTTCACGGTGCTCCTCCCGGAGACAAGGTGGAGATGCGAATGCCGGCGAAGCGGAACCGGCATCGCCGCGACGGAACCTGGAGGCCACAGTCCAGGGATGCCCGGGACCATCTTGGTAAAGCCGAATATATACCGAAAATGGTCTGCAAGAGAACGATTTCGCCTCCCGGTGCGCTTGCGGATCCATCGGGTCACGGTCTGGCTCGCATGGAGGGCTGTTGAAGAATGAGAGGAGCCACATGGTGTCCCACCGGATCACGAGCCCAGGGCGAACCGGTCCACCGGAGCTCCGGTGGGGTCGTGTTCTGACGTGAGCTGATTCTCCGTATCTTTTCTCGGAAGGCACTGCCCTTCTTCAACCGCGCCCTGCATCCTTCGCGTTCAGCCCTCCGCACCAGGAGTTTCACATGAGCCACCTTCATCAGTTGGTCCTCGCTGTCGCCGTCGCCACGTTCATGGCTATGCCGGCGTCGGCGAGCCAGTACCTGAACACGGAATTCGAATTCACCGACGTCATGCCTGAGAGTGGCGATGTCCTGGTCCTTCTGGTGCCGGAAGGTCAGGCGGAACTGGCTCTCGACGACTGGTCGCAGGCCACCCGGGAACACGTGGCCCGAGCGAGAGGGGCTGCCGGCTTCACCGGGCAGGCGAACGACCACATGGAGCTCCTTGCTCCCGTGGACCTGGCGTTCGACCGCCTCATCCTGACGGGAATCGGCCCGGTGGGCGGCACTCCGCGCCATCAGGCTGAGGAGGTCGGTGCGGCGCTCAGTCAGCGCCTCAACGCCATGGACGCCGATGCCATCGTGGTGAGCAGTTCTTTGCTGGGCGAGGGCAGCACCGAAGCTGGATTGACGGCTTACGTGGCCCACGGGATGGACCTTCGGAACTACCGCTTCGACCGCTTCAAGAGCGATCCCAGTCCGCGGCCGTCCCAGACCTTCGTCTGGCACAGCGAGAACCCCCAGGGGGCGGAAGAGGGATACCGCCTCCTGAGAGCGCTGGCGGAAGGAGTCTTCACTGCGCGGGAACTGACCAACCTTCCAGGGCGCACAGGATACCCGGAAGCGTTCGCGAACCATGCGCGAGAGGTGCTTGAACCTCTGGGGGTGGAGGTCACCATTCTTGGCCCTGAGGACGTCCGGGCGATGGGGATGGGCTCTCTCTACAGCGTGAGCCAGGGCAGTGACATGAAGGCTCATCTCCTGGTTGCCCACTGGACCGGTGGTACGGGCGACCCCATCGCCCTGGTGGGGAAGGGCAACAGCTTCGATACGGGTGGATACAACCTGAAGACGGACGCCGCCTCGATCCTGCGGATGCACACCGACAAGGCCGGGGGCGCGGCTGTGGTTGGGGCGATTCAGGCCCTGGCCGGGCAGGAGGCCCCGGTGAACGTGGTGGGAGTGGTCCCCCTCTCGATCAACATGATCTCGGGCGATGCCAGCCTTCCCGGTGACGTGGTCACTGCCGGGGACGGAAGCACCATCGAGATCGGGAATACGGACGCAGAGGGTCGTCTGATCCTGGCAGATGGCATCTGGTACGCCCGGGAGCACCTGAACGCACGGGTGATCCTGAACATCGCCACTCTCACGGGCGCCAAGGTCGGTGCGCTGGGGACCGCGTATTCCGCCATCTTCACCCGCGACGAGCGACTTGAGCGGACGCTCCGAACCGCTGGTGAGTTGACGGGCGAGAGGGTGTGGCCCATGCCGCTGGACGGATACGAAGGGATCACGCGGAGCCGGATCGCCGACCAGATCAACACGGGGTCACCGGGTGCCCAGGCAGGCGCGATCTTCCTGGAGCACTTTGCCGGTGACACCCCGTGGGTGCATATCGACATCGCCGGCGACGCCTTTGTCGCCGGGTCCCAGGGGATCCATCCCGAAGGCTCTACTGGCCATGGCGTGCGTCTGATGACCGAATGGGTCAGGGCACTGGAGTGAGGCCAGCCCATCGCGAGAAGAACGGTGGGCGAGGACATGGGGCTCCGGCCCGTGGCGCAGGCGGCCCCTCTTGGAGGACGAAAGCCTCCTCTAGGTCTTCAACAGCCCTTGGCCCATCAGCGGATTCGTTCGAACCTCACGTCCCGGGCGCGTGCGTTGTCCAGATAGAAGGCGATGACTCGACCGTGCCGGTCCCGCTCGAAGGAGATCTGGAGGTTCGCCGCCGAGAAGGCATCCCGCTCTCCGGGAGTCATGGTCGCATCGTCCCTCCTCCGGTGCTTCAGCACCAGAGAGTCGCCCTCCAGCTCGATGGTGTAGAAGGTCTCGATCTCCTCGCTCAGGTACCGGCCGGTGAACGCCTGGAGCTCCGTCTCCGTCGGGGTCCAGGTCTCTTCTTCGCCCTCGAGACGACTCGCACGCTGGGTCGTTCCTCCCTGGTGCAGGGTCAGGCCTTCGACCTCGCCGTCGTCGTCCCGGTGCAGGGTGAGTGAGGCCTCCACTCCGCTTACCGCGAAGGTGGAGTCGGACGTGGGCGCGAGCTCCATCTGAGGCTGGCCCGTGGCCTGGGCCAGGAGGCGGTCGTTCTCCCGCAGCAGGGTGATCACGAAGGCGGGAGTCGCGTCCAGGGCGTACCGGCCCGTGTACTGGTCGAAATCCTCGGGGTCGTAGGAGGCGGCATCGAACGCCACGGCCTCGGCCGGATCCTCGTCCTCCGACTCCATGGCATCATCGAAGAACGCACCCGCCAGTCGGAAGGCCACGCTGGAGTTGAAGGAGGCGTGGTTGCTCTGGGTCGTGATGCCCGCACCGATCTCCGGGTAGTAGACGAGCATGGA
>SKKH01000224.1 GCA_007121555.1 Gemmatimonadota bacterium
CCCGGCGGCCAGCAGGAGATCGCCCTCGCCTCGCGGTCCGAGACCCGTTTCTCGGTTCCCGGAGGGGGCCCCACCTTCGAATTTCAGCTCGACGGCGAGGGCACGGTGACCGGTCTCATCATGGAGCAGGGCGGCCAGCGCATCCAGGGAGAGCGCCTTCGGTAGGGGTCCGGGCAAGTGGGGAGGGGTCGGCCCCTCCGCGATGAGATGGGGATCGCCGGCGGAGTCGAGAATCTGGCGTGGCTCTGGACCGGGCCCCCCGCAAGCTTCGCCCATCTTCCGAGCGGGTTGTACCTCCTACGGCTGGAGAGGGTTGAAGTCCGTCTCACCGTGGTGTACGCATCTGGGTCCTGGCCGCCGGGTGCGGCTCGAATTTCGGGCCTGAGAAGCGGCAAGTGGTCGGCGTGGTCGAGCGCTTCGGTGATCAGGCAGACGTAGAGGGGCCGGTCCTGCGGAGCAGCCTGGGGTCTGGGACAACGAACCATCCTTCAGGAGCTGGAATGCGAACGCTCGACTTGATTGCATGTCTCACACCCGCACTTCTATCAGTCGCCTGTGCCGGGGATATCCAGAGTGGGGACCATGAATCTGCGCAGCCGCTGCATGCGTCTGCGGAGCGGGTGCTGGCGTTTGTCGGAGGGCAATGGTTCACGGGAACCGCATTCGAGGAGCGGACGGCGTTCGCTGTGGATGGGGTCCTCACCTTCATGCAGCCGGCCCGCGTGGATTCGACGATCCATCTCGCGGGAGGGTACGTCGTGCCCCCGTTCGGGGACGCTCACAACCACAATGTCGAGCATTCCTCGCGGATCATGGCCACCATCGAGCAGTACCTCCGGGACGGCGTTTTCTATGTCAAGAATCCGAACAATCTCCCGCGCACACGGCACCCTCTGGATGGCACGATCAACGTTCCCACAAGCATGGATGTGGCCTTCGCGAACGGCGGGCTGACCGCCCCGGACGGACATCCCATCCCCCTGGTGCGACGGAACATCGAGCGCGGCATCTGGACGGAAGTCGACGGCGAAGGGGCGTTCTACTTCGTGGTGGATGAAGAGGAGGATCTGGATCGAATCTGGTTGAGAGTACTGGAGGACCGCCCCGACTTCTTGAAGACCTACCTTCTCTACTCCGAGGATTATGCCCGGCGCGTGGACGATCCCGCGTTCTTTGGATGGAAGGGCCTGGATCCGACACTCCTGCCCGAGATCGTGCGCCGCGCCCACGATGCCGGCTTGCGGGTGTCGACGCACGTTGAGACCGCGACGGATTTCCATCACGCGCTCGTCGCGGGCGTGGACGAAATTGCCCATATGCCGGGCTTTCGTGGCAACGCTCAGGTTCAACTTCCGGATCCTTCGATCTTTGAGATCTCCGAAGCGGACGCCCGGATGGCCTCTCACCTAGGTACGGTCGTGGTCACGACGGTGGGTGGGGTGCGTGGAATGGACCCGAGAGGACCGGACGGTTCCCTTCGGAGGCAGTTCGACCGCCTGCACACACGGAACCTCCGACTTCTGAGCGAGCACAGCGTACGGCTGGCCCTCGGGAGCGACGACTACGGCGACACCTCCGTGGGTGAGGCGATGTACTTGCACAGCCTCGGCGTGTTCGACAACCTCGCTATGCTCAAACTTTGGTCCGAGGCGACCCCGCAGGCGATCTTCCCGGAGCGAGCGCTGGGGTGTTTGCAGGAAGGCTGCGAAGCGAGCTTTCTCGTCCTCCGCGGGGACCCGCTCGCCGACTTCGGTCATGTGCGCGACATCGTGCTCCGCGTCAAGCAGGGCCAGATTCTTTCGTCCCCTGTATCCGAGTAGACCCAGCATGCCTACGGAGTGGATGCTGAGCTACAGGGAACTACGATGGGGAGGAGTGGGCAGACGGTGGCCGTCGGACTGCCGGTGAAGTGCTGAGACTTTGGGGGCCCGGCCTCCATCAATCGAGCACGGGGTGAAGTCAGGGTGATCCCGCACACGTAGAGGAGGGTCGCCTCGAGCTCGAATTCGCCCACGACGCGGCGCGCGGTGGATTCGGTGACGCGCAGTATCCCCGAGTTCGCCCGGAACAGGTTGCGCATCCCCCCCTCGTTGTACCGGGAGGTGGTTTGGGCTATCTCGCCGCCGAACTCACCGATGGGCATGTCCCCTGGGGACGGTGCCTCTGGGGCCAGGAACGCGAAGCCCTGGTTCGTCGACGGGCCGGTCCCCGCGGAGAGGGCCACGATCGTGAGGACGGACGTGCTTCGGATCCTGTCCATCATGCGGACTCCTGCCTTGAAGGAAACTCCTTCGCCTGATTCGGAAACGTCTCACGACTGCTCTTTGTGTCACCCGGGATACCCTGCGGAGGGCCCTAGGCGAGCGTCTCGTGACCTTCGGCGCTCGCCGGATGGTTCGCCATGTACCTGCGAGACGCTGATCCCGGCAACGCGGTCCGTGTCGCATGCAGGGAGCACCATGACAGGGGAAGGGAGGATGCCGCGGTGGGTACACCCGTGATCACCTCACCACCGCAGGCACGCCAGGCCGCCAGCGCCGTGGCTCCTTCTCGGGTGCCAGCCCCGTTCTCGGCTGGGCCTGCCGATCCGCCGGTAGAGCCCGGAACCACTCGAGCGTATCCACGGCCGTCACGGCTGGAGGGCGATACGTCAGCCCGGACTCAACGGCTCGCTCGATGCTTACGTTGGAAAGGACGGACTCCTCCCCGAACCAGGTCGTCATCTCCATCCATGGAAGTATCTCCTGCTGCTCGAGGAACTCAGGGGGTACCCATGTGAATCGGATCTCGGTGTCGCCCGGAAGTGCGCCCCCGATGCCGTGGAGTTGTTCCGCCATGCTCAGGCGGCCGCGCGGTCCGGCGGCGTTGAATGCGCCGGTCGTGCCATTTTCGACCATCCGGATCGTCCACTCGGCGAGGTCGCGCGCGTCGATGATCTGGACTGAAGCCTTCCCCGAGCCCGGCTCGAGGATCTCGCCCCTCCGACCATGGCCGAAAGCCGAAGGAAGGAACGCCTGTCGGTTGTCATTGTTGCCTCTCGGTGATTCGATCGGTGAAGGGAACGAGGGGTGGGACCTCGATGAGACGTCAAACCCTGAGAGAGGGTCGCAGTCCTCGGCGGGTTCTCAATTCCCTGTCGGCGGGAGGGGTCGGACTCGATGAGCATTCGGCGGTTGCATTTCGTTCTCTTCGTCGCTGTCTTCATTCTCTCATGGCGGCGCTGGTGTGCTCCCCATCCCGGCGACCACGGTTTCGTGGATATGTTCAGTGATGGAGCCGCATCACCGGATGGATCAGGTGCGTGGGGGCCTCGAACGGACTCTCTGGAGCCTCAAATGAAAGGACCAACCCATCGCCTCCTGGCGTCCATCGGCATCGCCCTCCTGGTGGCGGTGCCGCTTGGGGCACAGCAGCCGGAGACGGAAACCTCCCCCGGACCCGGCACCCTGCTTCTGAACGCGGAAGTGATTCCCTATGAGGAGATCGCTCCCGGGGTCGAGCGGGCCATCCTCTTCGGTGACCCGCTCGCGGAGGGCGAACCCTTCGTGTTCCGACTCCGGATCACGGGGTCCTTTGAGATGGAGCCGCACACGCACCCGGTGCCCGAGCACATGACCGTTCTTTCAGGTCGCCTCTTCGTAGGGATTGGCGAGGTGATGGACCGGAGTGCGGCGGTTGGATACGGTCCGGGCAGCTTCGTGTGGGTTGACGCCGACGTACCCGCCTACATGTGGGCGGAGGGGGAGACCGTCGTGCAGATCCATGGCATCGGTCCGCTCCGGACGGTCCCTGTGTCGTAGTCTCATCAGATGAACGGGAGTGCCCGGCGTCAGGCCGGGAGAGGTCCGTATCCTTCGACGATGTCTCCACCGATGTGATCGATCTGGATGCCCGGCTCGCCAACCTGGTGGCGGTCCGGGATCGCCTGCAGGAGCACCTGGCACGATCCACCAACGTCTCCGAGGTCATCGAGGTCGAGCGGGTGCTCGGACCCGTAGGGCTCGCTGCCGCCGGGATCGGACGGGCCCTGTCCTGGCTGGTATTCATACGGTAGGGACGCGGAACGCTGGAGACACGACCTTCGGCGCCGACACCTCACGGCATGGCGTTCTTCGGGCGGGAGGCTTGTCCCCACTCAGGGGCCATGGGCCGTCCGGATCTTGCTACCGCGATGGGGTACGATCACCTTATTGGTGATGAGCTTTTCGCCTTCGTCGAAGACCCCTGAGAAGTGACTCTTCGAGCGTTCGCGGACGGACGATGCGTGCGGAATGTGTCCGAACCGGAACGCACCCGATGTCGAAAACCTCCCGGAATCCTTGTAGTATCCACTTGTCTGGCCCGTCGTCTAATGGCAGGACTCCGGTCTTTGGATCAGATCCGGGCTCTTCAAGATCGTGTGAAAGGCTTCGTTTTCCTCGGGAAGACGGGGCCTTTCGGCGTTTGGGGGTTTGGGAGGTCTGGGGGGTTTTCGGCCTTGTCGGGGCAGGACGTGTCCAGAACGTGTCCAGGTAGGGGCACGGCCTCGGCACGTTGCCGATCGTACAGAAACCTCCTGAGCAGAGCGCCGTCCAACTCCTTCTTCCCCGGCGTCCATTCGAGCTTCTCACCTCAGGGTTAAGGCCCCTCACCTGTTTGCGTCCCCGGGAAGTGATCGGTTCGTGAAAGATCCTTGCCGACTGCCGGTACATCTGTCACTGGAGTTCCCCCGGTTCAACGGACAGGTCAGATCTGCGGTTGAGTTGGTCACCGCCTCTTCGTTTCGGACCGTATCCCCAACCCGCTCATCACTGTGGTGAACTGGCGGACCGGAGAAATCGTCGATGGATTCGGGAGAAGGGGTGAGGGCCCGGGACCGTTCAAGGGTGACGGCCCCGCCCGCCTCAGTGCCCCGAACTCCTGGACTCCGACTCCGGCGCGCTCTCCTGCACGGCGATGTAGGAGAAGGTGTTGCACATCTCGTCGGAGAACCCCCAGCCCCCGTACACCGTATCCTGGGTATCATTGTGGTAGGTGCAGCGGAGCCGGAGCAACGTCGCCGCCATCTCGTCCCGCGGAACGACCTTCGGCTCGGTGAGGAAGAAGTTGCGCTCCCAGTTGTAATCGAACCGCGGCACCGACAGGAGCGTTTCGGACCGTATC